>NZ_VOPZ01000011.1 GCF_010470665.1 Desulfovibrio sp. JC022
AAGGACATAACCGAATACTGGATTCGTCAATACAACGAAGAGCGGCCACATGAATCGCTCGGAGACATGACCCCAGTCGAGTATGTCCAAAAACATTCACCCCAAGAGAACTCTACTTATGGATGGCACTAACTTGGGGAGGTTTACAATTTAATTGCCTCTGCGTTTGGTGGTGTCGGAATCATTAATTTGTTGAGGGGAGAATTATACAAAGCAGAAGATAACTTTATGAAAGCTTTAGAACTTCATAAAAAAGATAATAACATGCTTAATGTCGCTAGGAGTTATGCTAATTTAGGGTTAATTTATAAAATTTTTGGTCAACTTGATAAGGCTGAATGCTATCACAAAAAATCTTTAACCATAGGTTTAGAGCTTAATAATAGGGAATGTATTGGTCAGCAATATTGTAATCTTGGTATTATATGGAAAGAGCGTGGTAATTATGTAAAGGCAGAAGAACTCTACCGTAAGGCTCTAGAGATATTCATTGATTTAGGGTGCAAAATTGACATTGCTAAACAATATGGAAATTTAGGTGTACTTAGAACTATTCAAAAAAAATATGAAGATGCAGAGCAATTTTATCAAAAAGCATTAAAAATTAATCACGAGTTAAATAGTAAAGATGGTGTTGCAACTCAATATGCAAATTTAGGAATTTTACGCCGATATCAAGGAAACTTTGATGGTGCAAAAGATCTCTTTGAGAAAGCTTTAAAAATTAATGCTGAATTGGAGAGTATAGAAGGAATAGCTCTTTGTTATGTCAGTATGGGGTTAATGTATAAGGCATCTAATAAGTTAAAATTAGCTGAAAAGTATTTTCAGATGTCGCTCTGTTTATACAAGCGATTGCATGCAACTATGATGATTGCTAAAGTGCAAGGCTATCTAGACGAACTCGCTGCCGAAAAGGAAAACTAAATGCCAACCCCCGCAAAAAGAATCCTAAAAAGCCTAAAACAGGCAATATCAATAGCCAAAGGCGAAACAGATAAATCCAAGTACAGAATAAGTACTCCTGAACAAGTTGAAAAAGATAACAAAAAGCGGGAAGCCTAATCAAAAAGGCTTCCCGCTCTCATTTTTCCAATCAATAAATAAAATTTAAATCAAATCATCCCCAAAATTACAACCCAAGCGACGCCAACAAATCATCAACATCACCCTGATCGGCCTTTTCGGTGGGGCCTTTTAGTTCGCTCATTTTGGATTCAGCTTCCTGATCGAGCTCTTCAAGGGATTTTTCCGGGGCCTCTTCGCGGGCTTTGATTTTCAGCCCGGTGGACATGTACAGATCGAGAACGATCTTTTCGACACTCTTGATGGTATCGATGATTATCTTGATGCGCTGCCCGGTGAGATCCTGAAAGGAGAGGGTGGTCATGATGGTCATAATATCCTGACCTAGCGTATCATTGATATTGGCCAGTTCCTGACGCTGTTCTTTTTTTACACCGCCGGATTCAAAAGCCTTAACAATATTAGCGAGGGCTGATTGGGTTTCCTGAGTTTTCTCAAGAATATCCATAATGTCCTGCGTGGCTTTTTCGGTTGTGCGCATAATGGCATCAAGCTGGTCGGATGCTTCGGTGAAAAGCTGATCAGGGTCAGAATCAACACATACTACCGGTTCAGGAGAACCTGCGGGTCCTTTTTTGGCCTTGGCTACTTCCTGATAGATATCACGGAGACCGTTTTGCAGGTCAATGTTGATGCGGCGGTAGAATTCTCCCTCAAGCAGGGTTTTAGACATGCTCTTGGATATTTCTTTTTGCACTGCGTCGGCAATGCTTTCCTTGAGACTTTTGCTCAGGTCTTCAGAAACCTTTTCCATCATCTCCCGCACTATCTGATCATCATGAATCACTGCGCTCTCCTTGGCGTTGGCTTTATTAATAAAGTTGCAGGGCTAACCCAGCTTTTCTGTTCTGATTATTTCACGCTGTTCGCTGAAAACAAATTGGATAATGGACTCAAGGTCGTGTTCCCTGATTTTCTCAAATTTCATTACCCAGCTATTGTCTTTTTTGCCGGCTTTGATGTGTCCCTTTGCCCCGGCAAGGCGCATGGGAATCTGTTCAATTTCCGCAACCACTTCCATTATGCAGGGGACTGTGACGGCCTCTGAACGGAAGATCATGCCGTTTCCGGAAATTTCTATTATTTCAAGATCCATAGGGAAATCATGTTTAAGATCCAGTTTACTCTGCATACCGAGCAACTGATCCAGCTTGCGGTCCAGCTCTGTTACGTAGACCTTCAGCCATTCCGGAACCTTTGAATCATCAAGGTCTTCTGCCGGATGTTTTTTCATCCCGGTGAATCCCCGGTACACGGGCTGGCTCTCCAGAGATGAAGAGATGCGACCATGTCCTTTGATTCGTGTTTTTACACTTGCGTAGTGCGGCGTGTTCCGGTCCATGTGGATTTCCTTGATTTTCCTTTAGCAGTTGCAACTAATCCTGCGGATCAACTTCCATGGCCCGTACGGGACAGACTTTGGTACAGAGTCCGCAAGCGGTACATTTTTCCAAATCAAAAAGAACCAGACGGGTGTCCTTTTCAAGGGAAAGAGCGCCTGTGGGGCACATGGCGAGACACATGCCGCAATGCATACAGGATTCTTCATCCCTGGCAATTTTCTGAGCAACAGGGATAAGTCTTACCCCGTTCTCTTTAAGGTAATTGATACCTTTATGGTAATCTTCTTCGAGCCCGGTAATCTCAAGGGTCATACTGCCTTCGAGTCTGGGGTTGATATCAGCTTTAAGGATGTTGAAGCTGAGGTTGTAGAGTTTACCCAGATTGCACACAACCGGGCGGCCGGATGTGTTCGGGGGAAAAGAAAGGTGGATAATTTTATTAAAGTTCTTGCTCTCGCTCATGGTGTTATATCCGGTTAAATTATTTTAAGTTCTTGATTATGCTTTTCGCACGTTTTGCTTCAGCTGAATCCGGGGCTTTTTTGACCAGATCTTCGAGGATATAGCGGCCTGATTTGGTTTTGCCCAGTTTGATCAGGCAGAGTCCCTGCTTGAGCAGTGCGGATCTGTATTTGTTGCTCTTGGAATGCTTGGCAATGACAACCTGATATTTGAGGGCGGCATTGGCGTAATCCTTGAGCTGGTAGTAACATTCACCTTCCCAGAAAATCGCGTTGGGAACAAGCTTATGCTTAGGGAAGGTCTTGGTGAATTCGGCCATATCCCTGATAGCGTCTTTGTATTTACGCTCTTTGAACAAGGCAAGTCCCTTATCATACAAAGCCTGCGCCGGGTCGGCTGGTTCAGCTTTTTTCGGATCAGGAGCTACTACCGCGGCAATCCCTCCCACGGCTGCTGCTGTTTCAGCTACAGCTTCCTGTGTCGCTTTGTCTTTGGGAGCCTGAGCTTTGATCAGACCGAGATCAATGGCGAGTTGACTTTCAAGAGCCAGCCGCATGTTTTCGACTTTTTTGGAAAGATCTTCAAGAGATAAGGTGCTGTTGGTGTCCCCGGCATCAAGTCTGTTCACAGACTGGGACATAGTGTTGACTGTTCCCTGAAGTTTGGCGACCTGCATTTTCAGGGCATTAACTTCAGCATACATGTTTGCCTGCTGGGTCTGCACCGGGGAACTTGTTTTTTTTATTTCTTCACGCAGGGTGACGTTGTCTGCGGAAACCTGCTGGTCGAGATTATCAATCTTTTTATTGAGCTGGGTTCTGGTCTGCCTGAGTTCCAGACGCATTTTATCCATATCGGATGTGGTTACGCAGCCATTAAGGCCGGTAGCCAGAGGAAAGGCAATCAGGGCAGCAATAAGAGATTTTTTCATATTATTCTTCATTATTTTTTATCCCCCTTTTTCTACCGAGGAGAAAGTAAGCCAGACAGCCGAAAAAAGGAATAAAAATCGCAAGCTGTATCCAGCCGACTTTTTCCATGTTTGACGGAAATTCCCTGTTGAATGCATCCCATATGGCGAAAAGTGTCAAGGCTGCAAAAAGACCGACACTGCCGAGGATGATGATCCAGGTTTCCATGGGAAGATTGGGAATTGATCCGAAGAACATTAGGAACTCCTTTTTTTGTATATTGATAACAGGTATATACCAATTGCGAAAAAGACAAGTGTTATGAACTGAGTCATAGACAGCGGACCGAGTTCGCCCCGGTAATCCGCCCTGAAAAATTCAATAATAAATCTGAACGCAGAAAACAATATCAGGAAAAGCCCGGTAATGCGGCCTTCGGTATGAATATAGTTTCCGGCAACAAGCAGAATCAGAAATGTAACAAGCCCGGCAAGTGAGTGGTAAAGCTGGGTAGGGTGCAAGGATTGAAAGAGCGGGGCCAGCGATGCAGAATTCTTGAAAGTAACCGCCCACGGCAGGTCAGTCGGTTTGCCGTAGCAACATCCGGCGAAGAAACATCCCAGACGTCCCACTGACATTCCCAGCGCGATACCCGGTGCAAAGCAATCCAGCCAATCCATAATAGGTTGCTGCTTGGAACGCAGATAAAGCAATCCCGCCAGTGAACCGAAAATTATTGCGCCGGAAAAGACCAGCCCGCCCTGCCAGATGTAAAATATTTTGATCAGGGTTCCGGCGAATTCTTGTGGATACAGCGCAACATAAAGTGCCCGCGCGCCGATAACGCCACTTATTACAGCAATTAGCCCGGCGACCGGAGCAAGTTTATAATCCAGCTCCCAAAGTCTTGCTGCGCGCATGGCCCAGCCTATGCCCAGCAAGCACCCGGCAGTCAGGTACACGCTGTAAGCGTAAACATTTATGGAACCTATGCTGAACAGGATCGGATTCATCTTACTTGTTCTTATAAAAGGATATGATCAATGCAAAAGCACCCACGCAGATGGCGATATCTGCCACATTGAAAGCCGGCCAGTGATGCGATCCATAGTAGATATCCAGAAAATCGGTCACTTCATGATAAAGCACCCGATCGATCAAATTACCGATCGCTCCGCCCAGCACACAGCCCAGACCCACGATTTGGAATTTGTCCCGTTCTTCAGCAGATTTCAGCAGCATGCCGATGGCACCGAGCGCAATAATGGTAACCACCACAAAGAAATTGCGCTGCCAGGTGATATCCGCACGGTTCAAAAATCCGAAGGCCGCGCCCTTATTGACCACGTGCACCAGATTAAAGAAGCCGGGAATAACGACCTCTGATGTCCAGAGAACCATCTTTTCACGAACCGCAATTTTAGTGACCTGATCTAGAACCAGCGTCACAACAGAAATGATCCCAGCCAAAAAATATTTGTTCATTTTGCCTTCGGCGACCCTGCGGGGCTGATTTTGATGCGCTATTGCGCTTTTAAAAATATTTGATTTCGCCTCCGGCGGCTTAAACCCTTTTCCAAAAGGGTTTAAGAATCCCAAAACGTTTTAGTAGGCTTTGTCTCTTTTGATTCGAAAATCGTTGTAACGCGCTACTTGCGAAGCATAATAAAAAGTTTTGAGGGGATGGGGTCTGGGGAAGGGGGACTTTYCCCAAAAGTYCCCCTYCCCCAGCCGTCGGAGACATTTTAAAAAAGCCCCCGCTTTTCGGAGAAAACGGGGGCATTCATATTTAATTTACAAAGATCTTGAAACTTAACCGGCCAGAACTGCTGTGCAGCGCGGGCAGAGTTCCGGGTGTTCTGCATTGGAGCCGAGGGTGTCGTATCTCCAGCAGCGGCTGCATTTTTCACCCTGTGCTTTTTCGACCTTGATGGCAAGACCTTCCAGCTCTTCCGGCTTGTCCGCATCGTCGGATGCATCGGCCAGAGACGCGATTTCAACACCGGATACGATGAAGAATTCACGACGCTCGATGTTCTCGAGAGCCTTGGCGATGTCTTCGTTGGCGAAGAGGGTGATCTTGGTATCGAGAGAGTGACCGATGACCTTTTCGCGGCGCAACGGTTCGATAGCCTTGGTTACTTCGGTACGAACTTCCATGAGCAGTTCCCATCTTTTGCGCTCGGCGTCGTCGATTTCAGCTTTGAGCAGCTCGGGACGGATGGCGAAGACGGTATCGGCGTCACCTTTCATTTCTTCCGGCATGTGGGAATATGCTTCCTCTGCGGTAAAAGAAAGTACGGGAGCCATGTCTTTGAGCAGCATGAGCATGGTCTGCCAGAGTACGGTCTGTGCGGAGCGACGCTCTAAGCTCTTCTCGCCGGACACGTAGAGTCTGTCCTTGATGATATCAAGGTAGAAAGCGGAAAGCTCAGTGGTGCAGAGGTTGTGCAGGGTGTGGTAAACTTTGTGGAATTCAAAGTTTGCGTAAGCCTGCTGGATTACCTCGTGCTGGCGGCCTACCAAATCAAGTGCGAAATGGTCGACAGGCAGCATTTCCGCGGGTGCTACTGCGTCAGTCTCGGGGTTGAAACCATTGAGGTTACCGAGAATGTAGCGGCAGGTGTTACGCACGCGGCGGTAGGTATCAACCATGCGGCTCAGGATTTCGTCGGAGATACGCACGTCTTCCTGATAGTTAACCGCGGAAACCCACATACGCAGGATTTCTGCACCGTGCTGGTCGATGATTTCCTGCGGTGCCATGACGTTACCGATGGACTTGGACATCTTGCGACCGTTCTTGTCCACAACGTAACCGTGAGTCAGTACGGTTTTGTAGGGAGGCACGTCGCGGGTACCCACGGATGCGAGCAGGGAGCTGTGGAACCAGCCGCGATGCTGGTCGGAACCTTCGAGGTACAGATCTGCGGGGAAGCGGTGTTCCTTGCGTTTTTCAACAACAGCTGCGTAACTGGTACCGGAATCAAACCATACGTCGAGGATGTCGTCTTCCTTGGCCCAGTGGTTGCCGCCGCATTTTGGGCATTTGAGGCCGTCGGGAGCGATTTCTTCAACGGATTTTTCGAACCAGTAGTCACAGCCGCGTTCGTGTTTTTCAAATTCGTCTACTACGGAGAAAACCCATTCAGATTCGTTGTATACTTCGTCGCAATCTTCACAGATCAGGGCGATGATGGGTACACCCCAGTTACGCTGACGGGAGATACACCAGTCAGGGCGGTTTTCAACCATGCTGTAGATGCGTTTTTCACCCCATGCGGGAATCCACTCAACATCATCTTTGATGGCTTTGAGGGCTTTACCGCGCAGGTCGTTTTCTTCCATGCCGATGAACCACTGGGTGGTTGCGCGGAAGATTACAGGCTCTTTACAACGCCAGCAGTGGGGGTAGGAGTGGGTGATTTTTTCATGTGCGAGGAGATTGCCCAGCTCTTCCAGTTTTTCGATGACCTTGGGGTTGGCTTCCCAGACATTCATGCCACCGAAGAATTCCACTTCTTTGAGGAACACACCGCTGTTGTTCATGGGGGAGTATATTTCAAGACCGTTCTTCAGGCCGGTTTCAAAGTCTTCGCGACCATGGCCGGGAGCAGTGTGAACACAACCGGTACCGGAGTCGAGAGTTACGTAATCAGCCAAAACGATGGGAGATTCGCGGTCGTAGATGGGATGCTTTGCAACTGCGCCTTCAAGTTTTGCACCTTCAACGGTTGCCAGCACATTCCAGCTTTCCCAGCCGAAGGACTCAGCGCAAACGGGCAGCAGTCTTTCGGCAAGGATGTAGATGTCGCCGTTTACTTCAGCAACAACATATTCAAATTCGGGATGAACAGCCACAGCCATGTTGTCGGGGATGGTCCAGGGAGTGGTGGTCCAGATACACACGTAGGTGCGGGACAGGTCCACTTTGGATGCAACATCTTCGGGCAGGGCTTTGAGAACTTTTTCATCGCTGAGCGGGAAGCGTACATATATAGAAGGCGAAGTGTGATCTTCATATTCTACTTCCGCTTCAGCAAGAGCTGTACGGCAATCACAGCACCAGTGGATGGGCTTCTTGCCGCGCACAACAGAACCTTTTTCCATGAAACGGCCCAGTTCACGGGCAGTTGCTGCCTCGTATTCGGGCTTCATGGTCAGGTAAGGATCTTCCCAGTTACCGAGCACGCCGAGGCGTTTGAATTCCTTGCGCTGGATACCGACGAATTTCTCTGCGTATTCGCGGCAGAGGCGGCGGATAACGGTGGTGGGCAGTTCTTTTTTCTTTTTCTTAAGTTCCTGCTCAACTTTGTGCTCAATGGGCAGACCGTGGCAGTCCCAGCCCGGAACATATTCGGCTTTCATGCCCTGCAGGTTGCGGGATTTCACGATAATGTCCTTGAGGACCTTGTTCATGGCTGTGCCCATGTGAATGTGGCCGTTTGCGTACGGGGGGCCGTCGTGCAGGACGTACTGCTCGGCATCAGCGTTAGCTTCTACCATCTTGTCGTATACGGACATTTCCTCCCAGCGTTTGAGCATTTCGGGCTCGCGCTGTTTGAGGTTGGCTTTCATGGGAAATTTGGTCTTGGGCAGACACAGGGTCTTTTTATAATCGCTCATGACTGGAAAAGTCCTCCGGAACTCTCTTAAGGATATGATATTTGATTAAAAGCCATTTACATAATTCACATTGCTTAAATAAAATTGTTCAAAATAAAAAACTGACATTTCAGTCTATTACTAATGATATGAACAAAAAAATAATGAATGTGGAAAATTAAACAGCCATTCTAGCTTAAACTTGAAAAATAAAAAGTGCTCGAAAATGAGCGGCGTTATCTTGAAACAAGGTGTGATGGAAGTCAACCCGGAGTTGCTTCATTATCTAAAGGGAAATGAGTCCTTCAATGGTTGCTGCTTTTTCATAGACATTCAAGATCACATCTGAACTATTGGCATGGATAACCACGGTTACGCTGGTGTATTTGCCTGTTTTGGAATCTCTTTCAGTGTAGGGGAATCCGTCGATCATGGATTTTAGTTCATCCAGAGACTTGCTGGGCACGATGAATTTAAAGGTGTAGTCGCAAGGCCATTCGTGATGTTCATCTAAGGTTGCTTTGAATTGTTCCATGGATGCTCCCATGTCTATCTCCTTATATTTTAATTAGATATCTTGTTTTTATATTATACGGCAGGTGTCAGGTAAAATCTTTACGCTGCCTGTCGGGTTTTGTTGATATATGGATCGGATATGGTGCTGTCAATGGTGTGAAAAAAGTTTTTAGCTGATCCCTAAAGGAAATTTCCGTGATGTCGATAAAGTATGCAGGTGTTCCTAAAATAATACAGAAGGGTAGGGCGGAAAAATGAGTAAAAAAAATCTACACGCAACAAATTTCAGAAAAGTACTTGAGCTTTTTAATGATGGGCGTGACCGTGATGCAGAAAGTCTGCTGAGAATTATTCAGGAAGACTATCTTAGTATGTATGAGGAAAATAAAGAACTCAGATCTCAGATTAAAGAAGTCGCTGAGATTCTGGATCTTGCAGAGTGCATGGAATTTGACGGACAGAAATACTGGATAGATGAGGATAATGATAAAACCGGTCCTTATTGTCAGGTTTGCTATGATCGCGATGGAGTCCTGATCAGGCTTCAGGAAAGATCAAAGCACTGGGAGTGCTACTCCTGCCAGAATCTGTTTGTAAAAATGCCTACCGGCAACATCATTCATAAAAGCAGGCCCAAGAAAGATAACAAGCCTCTAATCAGGCTTTTCAGTTAAATATTAAAATCATTTTTCAGTCCTTAATATACACCTTGAAGCGGGATTGTTTGCATGTGCAGGCAATCCCGCTTCTATTTTTTTGAGCAGAACAAGTTAATTTGTCGCTACAATTGTGGTTTGTATTGGATTTAATAAATTGATTGAGGTAGTCTTCTCATAATCGAACTAAAATTGTGAGGAATAATTATGTCAGGCAAATTCTTGTGCATACATGGCCATTTTTACCAGCCCCCCCGCGAAGACCCGTGGCTGGATATGATTTTTCCTGAAGGAAGTTCCGCTCCATTCCGGCATTGGAATGAACGCATCTGCCGTGAAAGTTACGGACCGCTGGCATGGGCCAGACGTATGGGCGGTGATGGTATTTTTGATATCGTCAACTGTTATGAGTGGATGAGTTTTAATGTGGGACCGACTCTGTTTCGCTGGATTGAAAGGGCCGAGCCGGAACTTTACGCCAAGATAATTGAAGGGGACGCCCTGAGCCTTAAGCGTTGGGGACACGGTAACGCCATTGCCCAGATTTACCATCATGTTATCATGCCTCTTGCTTCGGAGCTGGACCGTGATGCCGAGGTGGCCTGGGCTGTTGCTGATTTCGAGTCCCGCTTCAAGCGTAAGCCTGAAGGGATGTGGCTTTCTGAAACTGCCTGCAATACAGACACCTTAGAAACACTTGCCGACCATGGCATTGCATTTACTTTGCTGGCTCCGCGACAGGCTGAATCAATTGCTGATTTGAATTCAGATGACTGGCAGGAAGTGGACGAATATTCCATCAATATCAAAGAACCTTATCTGGTTGAGCTTCCTTCCGGCAGGACTATTTCGGTTTTCTTTTATGACGGAGGTCTTTCGCAGGCTATTGCATTTGAAGGTCTTCTTAAGAACGGGGATGAGTTTTGGAACAAACTCTCGGGTGCATCGGCTGAAGGACTTCTTTCCATTGGTACGGACGGTGAAACATACGGACACCACGTTGAATTCGGAGAAATGGCTCTTGCCTATGTTCTTGCTCAGGCTATTGAAGAGCGCGACGGAATCTCTTTGCTTAATTACGGGGCTTATCTCGAACAGAACCCTCCTACACGTAAGGTGAAAATTCGTGAAGACTCTTCATGGAGTTGCTATCATGGAATTGAGCGTTGGCGCGCCGATTGCGGTTGCTGTACCGGAGGGCATCCGGACTGGAATCAGCAATGGCGTAGACCTTTGCGTGAAGGGCTTGATGCCGTTAAAACTTTGATGAATGCCCATTATTTTAATCATGGTGATCAAATTTTCAAGGATTCCCGTAAGGCATTGATTGAGTATGGAACTGTTTTGAGTGGTCTGGCTACTGAAGAAGAATTCTTCAAGCAGAACTTTAAAGTTTCTAAAGAGAGTGTTGAGGCTGATATGGGCTGGAAGCTCCTTTCCATGCAGAAATGGGCCCTTTCATCCTTTGCGAGCTGTGGCTGGTTCTTTGATGATCTGGCCCGTCTGGAGCCAGTCAACAATATGAGCTTTGCACTCAGGGCAATTGAAATTGCACAAGAAACCGGGTTGATCGGTCTGGAAGAAAAATTTCTTTCTATTGCCGGGGAGGCCCGGTCCAATGAAGAGCGGTACGGTTCTACCGTTGATCTTTGGAGCAGTAAGATTAAACCTCAGAGCGAAACTCCGGGTAGCCTGATCGGGCAGGCTCTGGCCCGCCTTTACGTGGAAGGGGTGCTGCCTCAGCCCGGCGAAGAAGGGCGCATTGAGTGGCCGGGAGTTTCTGTGCTGGTGAGAACTAATGACAGTTCTCTGGTTGTTGCCCGCGGTGAGGCTGAAATAAAGTGGCATCTTGAATCGGAGCTCAGAACTTACGGCTGGAAGTGGGAAAAAGGAGAGCGTGTACTTACCGGATCGGTAGAAGTATCCCTTCCCGGAGGGCAAATAGAACATTATCCGCTGACTGAGATTTCGTGGAAAAAGAAGCAATCCTTAGCTCTTACCTGGGTAAACAGGTTTGCACAGAAATCATGGGAAACCCAGATATTAAACACCGGATGTGGTCCGGTTCTTTTCAATGAATTTGAAGATTACCAGACTTCACAGACTTGGGCACCGCGCTGGCGTAAATTATGGCCCGGATTGGCTTGGAGTTACATTTTTTCCGGTGATAATGTCAGTAAGGACTTTCTACTTTTCATGAAGGAAGTCGGGCATGATCATGCTGATGTGGACTATTTTATTGAGCAGCTTGCTAAGCAGCTTTGCGTAATGCTGCATAATGACCTGACACTCTGGGATAGCATCCGCGGTGTTATTGAAAGGGCGCGAAAGATTAATCTTCCTGTTGACCTTTGGCGGCTTCAGAACTGCTATTGGGATAAAATCCTGCTGGGAGAAAACGATCCTGAACTTGCGAAAATGATAGGTTTTGATTTGTAATCAATAATTACGTTCCAATAAATAATGGTCCGCTGAGAGAATCAGCGGACCATTTTTTATTGGATTAACTTTGTATACGGATTTAATCAGAATTCATAAACTGAACCGGACCCCATGGGCACCACTTCGCAAGAAAGTCTTTGTTTAAGGAAATCGTATCCGTCTTTTCCGGTACAATGTCCGGGGGAGATCATCTTGGGGTTGAATTCTTCAATTACCTTGGCGGTATGCTCGCACTCATCTTCGTCAGCAATATAAAGATGCAGGCCGCCGATAATGGCATGGACGGAATCAATTCCGGTCAGCTCACGCATGTGATAGAGCGAATTGGCCAGACCGCTGTGACAGCAACCGAGTATGACTACCGGCCCTGAGTCGCTCATGAGCAGCATAAAAGCGTCATCGCGGACATGGTCGACCTGAGTCAATTCTTCGTCCATGAATAAGCCCTTTGTTGCTTCAAACAACCCTTCACGGCGGGGAATTTCTGTGATCATGAACAGCCCGTCATCAAGCTCTGCATCATCGCGAACAATGATGGTTCCGGGATAATCGCATTTAAACGAAGCTTCTTTGGCTGTACCGTCATCTTCTTTGGAATAGCGCTTGTTGGCAAAATCCGGGTGAGCGTAAACCGGCCCCATGAAATCGGCTTCCATGAGTGCGTCCATGCCTCCGGTATGATCCCAGTGCCCGTGACTGAGCGCCAGACCTTTAGCCTTGCTGACATCAATCTTCATGGCGTCAGCATTTTTCAGAAAAAGATCACTTGCGCTGCAATCCCAAAGCCAGATATTTTCTCCGGGCAATTCAAGGGACATGGAAAAACCCCATTCCTTTCCGAGATTTTCACTCAGGGATTCATTGTCACAGAGTACGGATATTTTGCACGGTTTAGTGTATTGTCCTGTTATAGTGATGGCCATTTTTGAGGATCATCCTTGAAGAGCTTGTAGTTGATAGAGTCCACAAGAGCCTGCCAGCTCGCTTCAATGATGTTGTGGCTGACACCCATGGTGGTCCACTGGCTTTTGCCGTCAGTGGATTCAATAAGCAGGCGTACATTTGAACTTGTACCCGCTGCCTGACGTACAGCCCCGGACAATACTCTTACCTTAAAGTCCTGTAAACGAACATCTTTCAATGACGGATAAAAAGGCTCAAGGGCCTTACGCAATGCTTTGTCGAGTGCGTTGACCGGACCGTCGCCGGAAGCAGCGGTATGGTTTTCCTGACCATGGACCTTTACGATGACAGTTGCTTCGGAAAAAGGTTCCTGATCGTTTTTTCGTTTTGCATCTACAACAAAGAAGTTGATGAATTCAAAGTAACGTTTGGACCAGCCCATAGCCTTGAAGAAAAGCAATTCAAAAGAAGCTTCAGCCGCAGAATATTCAAAGCCGATGGATTCACGTTCCTTGATGTCAGCCAGAATGGTCTGTACCGCAGGATCGTTCTTATCAAGCTCGTAGCCGTACTGCTTGGCTTTGTAGAGTACGTTGCTCTTTCCGGAAAGATCGGAGAGCAGGACTCGCCGATCGTTTCCGACCAGCAGGGGATCGATGTGCTCGTAGCTGGTGGAATCTTTAAGTACGGCACTGACGTGTATTCCGCCTTTATGCGCAAATGCAGCCTGCCCGACAAAGGGTTGCCTTAAAAACGGGCGCAGGTTGGCGATCTCCGTAATATAGGTGGAGGCTTCTTTTAGCTTGATCAGCTTATCTTTGCCGATGGTCTCATAATCCAGCTTGAGCTCAAGGTTGGGGATGATGGAGCAGAGGTTGGCGTTACCGCATCTCTCACCATATCCGTTCATGGTTCCTTGAATCTGGATTGCGCCGTTGTTTACTGCCGCAAGGGAGTTGGCTACAGCCAGTTCGCAATCGTTATGGGCATGAATACCGATACTGCAACCGGGAATTTTTTCCTGCACAACTTTGCATGCTTCAGCAACCTCTTCAGGCATGGAGCCGCCGTTGGTATCGCAGAGAATGAGAACATCAGCCCCGGCTTCATGCGCTGCCTTGAGACAGTTGATGGTAAATTCCGGGTTGGCTTTAAAACCGTCAAAGAAGTGCTCAGCATCAAAGAACAGCTCTTCCACATGCGGGCGCAGGTAGCCGATGCTGTTGCTGATCAGCTCGATGTTTCTTTCAAGGGTGACGCCCAGCGCATTGGTGGCGTGGAAATCCCATGTTTTACCGAAAATGGACATGGCCTTGGCACCTGATTCTATCAGGGCGTTCAGGTTGGGGTCATTTTCAGGGGTCAGGCGGTTCATGTGGGTTGAACCGAAAGCGGAAACTTTGCAGTTTTTAAGGGCGTAGTTCTGGATTTCCTGAAAGAATTCCTTGTCAGTGGCATTGGAACCGGGCCAGCCGCCCTCGACGTAATGTACGCCGAGGTCGTCCAGCTTGCGGGTAATACGCACTTTGTCTTGTACGCTTAAGTTTATTTCTTCGGATTGTGTGCCGTCACGCAGGGTGGTGTCGTATATTTTTATCTTTTTCATTTGTTAAAGCGAGTTTTCATCGGACCCTTGCTTGTCGAGACCGAACGTGTTGTGGAGCGTTCTTATGGCCAATTCAGTGTATTTTTCTTCAATCAGGCAGGTAATTTTAATTTCAGATGTGCTGATCATCAGGATGTTGATGTTTTCGTCACGCAGGGCCTGAAATGCTTTGGATGCAACACCGGAGTGATTGCGCATTCCAACGCCGATAACGGAAACTTTGCAAACATGCTGATCGTAAAGTACGTCCTGCGCTCCCATGGATTCTTTGATGGTATCAATAATCTCAAGGGTCTTTTTCAGGTCCCCTCTGGGGATGGTAAAAGTCATGTCGGTACGGCCGTCACGGCTGGGGTTCTGGACAATCATATCAACCAGAACGCCTTCTTCAGCAAGAGGAGTGAAAAGAGTTGCAGAAACACCCGGTTTATCCTCAACCTTGGATAGGGTTACACGGGCCTGATCTTTATCATATGCAATTCCGGAAACAAGTACTGATTCCATATTCTTATCCTCCTGAGTGACGTATGTTCCGATCTCATCGCTAAAAGTAGAGCGGACATGAACTTTAACATTATATTTTTTAGCAAATTCAACTGAACGAATCTGTAGTACTTTCGCGCCCATGCTGGCCATCTCGAGCATCTCGTCATAGGATACGTGGTCCAGTTTGCGGGCCAGAGAACAGATGTTGGGGTCGGTAGTGAAAACGCCCGGAACATCAGTAAAAATTTCACAGACATCAGCTTCGATAGCCGCGGCCATGGCAACAGCGGAAGTGTCCGAACCGCCACGGCCAAGGGTGGTAATTCGCTTATTCAGGTCGCAGCCCTGAAAGCCGGCCATGACTAGAATATCATGCTCTTGCAGCATTTCTTCAATTTTATCGCGATCAATATCAAGGATACGGGAGCGCGAATAATTAGAGTCTGTTTTAATGGGAATCTGAAAACCGAGCAGTGAGCGAGCCTTGATTCCACGATCATTAAGAAGCATGGAAAATAAGGCTACGGAAACCTGTTCTCCGGTAGAAACCAGAGAATCCATTTCCGCCAGATCCGGGTTTTCGGACCATTCGTAGGCCAAATCAATCAACCGATTTGTTTCACCAGCCATTGCGGAGAGGACTACGATAACTTTGTTGCCTTGTTCATAAGGCACCATGACTTTTTCCAGTACTTGCTTCATGCATTCGAGGTTCCTGACCGAGGTTCCACCGAATTTCTGTACTACGATGTTCATCTGAACATTATCTCCTTACCACATTAGTTCAACGGATGTTATTGGAATGACTTGAGAAGTGAGGCAAGCTCTTCATAGAGGGAGGTCGCTGAACCATGCAGGGTCAATTCTATTATTCTGCCGGATGCGGCAGGGGTCCAAGTGAAGAGCAGTGCGTTTTCAGGCCAGAATTCCATATTCAGATACTGAATCCACTCTACAACTGTCAAAGTTTTTTTATCACTCAGCAGGTCAAAGAAGTCATCATCAGGTGTCTGACCTTCCAGTCTATAGAGGTCAAAATGATTAACCTGCGGTTTTGTGGGGTAAATATTAAGAATATTGAAACTAGGGCTACTTACTTCTGCGTTTTGCGCACCGGGAAAAGATTCTACCAATGCGCGAACAAAAGTTGTTTTTCCAGCTCCAAGGTCGCCGTTCAAAAAGATAGGGACCAGTTTTTTTGATTCCAGAAAAAAAGAAGCCAGAGTGGAGCCGAGCCTGAGCGTCGCCTCCACATCCGGCAGATTGATGATCAGTTTATCATTACTCATTTTTATTTAGCTAAAACCTTTAAAACGTCTTCTTTACCGACTACTCCGACGAGCTTGCCTTCTTCCACCACAGGCAGGGTGTAGAATTTTTTCTCGACCATAAGATCGGCAATTTTTTCGATACTTGTGTCAGGACCGATAGTTATGGGATCAGGTGTCATGGCATGTTCCACCTTAGTCGCCGCGATTTTGTTCACTTCCCGTTCAAGTTCCTCGTTGGAGGAGAAGGAAATGAATCCGTCCAGAATGGTGAACAGGGAAGGCATGGAAATGGATTTCTGCTGCGCCACAAGGTCGCTCTGGCAGATAACCCCGACCAGTTTCCCGTCCCGGTCAACAACCGGGAGTCCGTTCAGGTGTTTTTCAAGCATAAGCTTGGCAGCGGTTGCCACATCGTTTTCCGGTTCGAGGGTCAGGGCACCGGATGTCATAATGTCTTTGGCTTTCAGCATAATTCCTCCTTGAGCACTTGGGGGAGCACGTCAGCTATTTCAGTTGCGATGTTACCTCGATACGGAAATTTTTCAGCCAGATACTGTCCTGCCAGTCCATGCCAGTATACCCCGATACACGCGCTTTGCATAGCAGGAATTCCTTTTGCCAGCAGAGCACCGCCCATACCCGCCAGAATATCCCCGGACCCCGCTGCTGCAAGGTTCGGTGCGGAAAGTGGAGAGATCACAACTTGTCCATCCGGACAGCCGATTACAGTTCCTGATCCTTTAAGAACCAGCAGGGTTTTGCTTGTACTGGCAAAGCTGCGGGCTGTGTTGATACGCTCCGCTTCCACTTCAGGAATGGTACTGCCGATCATGCGGGCCATTTCGCCGGGATGCGGAGTTAGAATGGAATTTTCAGCGATTGATTCCAGCAACTCAGGGCGTTCAGCTAAGGCGTAAAGAGCGTCAGCATCATATACAGCCGGAGGATGTCCGTTTTTAATCACCGCCTCCACCAGATCAAGAGCGCCTTTGTCCCGGCCAAGCCCCGGTCCGATGACAAGTGCATCATATTTATCAAGCTCCGGAAGCAGTTCCTCGATCATTTGATCATTCCACTGATCGCCGGAACCAAGCCCTTTAGTCATCAATTCCGGCTTGCCTGCTTTCACTTCGGAAGC
The DNA here is from genome assembly GCF_010470665.1 of Desulfovibrio sp. JC022. Classification (NCBI taxonomy): domain Bacteria; kingdom Pseudomonadati; phylum Thermodesulfobacteriota; class Desulfovibrionia; order Desulfovibrionales; family Desulfovibrionaceae; genus Desulfovibrio; species Desulfovibrio sp. JC022. Next base: position 17,426 of record NZ_VOPZ01000011.1, read on the forward strand.
AAGGCCGTCCGGGCAGGCCATGGTCACCAGTCCGGCACCGGCACGCAGAGCGGAAATTCCTGCCAGATGCAATGCCCCGGTTAGTCCTTTTGAAGCACCTACCAACAGCACATGGCCGGAACTTCCTTTATGCATAGCCGGGGAGGGCCCAGGAATGAATTCAAGTACATTTTCTGTGATCAGCTGGTTTGTAGCCGGATGCTTGTACTTAACTTCTTCCGGGATACCGATGTGAGCAACCACTAATGTGCCAGTGTATTCATCCGCCTGCGGCAAAGCAAGGCCGATTTTGGCTTCCTCAAAAGTTACGGTCATATGAGCCCGCACAGCAACAGGCTGAGGATTCCCGGTCAGCCCGTTCAGGCCGGAAGGAATGTCCACCGCAAAAATAAAGCAATTCTTTGCACTATTGATTGCGTTCACGATTGCATGGGCGAAGGGGCGCAGTTCCCCGGAAAATCCGGTACCGAGCAGCCCGTCAATAATGATATCAGCTTCCGGCAGTACGACTTTTTCCGTGGCCCGGAAAAATCTCATATTCACGCCCAGCCGTGCGGCAACCTTGAGCATGTAAGCCGCATCGCCTTTATACTTACTCTTGGGGGCTGTGTGCAGAATCAGAACTTCCGCACCCATATCAGCCAGCATGCGGCCCATGACAAAACCGTCGCCGCCATTATTGCCTGATCCGGCGATGATCAGAATTTTCTTGCCGTAAACGTCGCCATAACCCCTAAGCAAGGCGAAAACAGCCTCGCGTCCGGCGTTTTCCATCAAAATTTCGCCCTTGATGCCGATTTCATTGATGGTGACTTTATCCCAATTGGACATTTCAGCGGGAGTAGGAAGCGGTGTAAGCATGTGGACTCCTTTTGCCTCCGGCGGCCCTGCCGGGGGCCTTAAACCCTTTTGGGAAAAGGGTTTAAGAATCCCAAAACTTTTTATTAGGGCTTCGCCATCTATTTATTCGAAGGCTGTTTTTAGTGCATTTACAGCGGAACACTATTAAAAGTTGTTGAAGAGTCCAGAGAAACTTTTATCAAAAAGTTTCTTTGGCCCTCGGAGAGCCGCCGGAGGCATCTTATTTTTCAAGTACGACGACAGCGGCGGCAGTATCGCGTCCATGGGTAATGGAAATATGAATTCCTTGAATACCCATTGTGTTGCTGCGTTCAAGGGCTTCCCCGAGAAAATTAAGTTGCGGCGCACCGGACTCCATGCGGGTTATCTCGATTGTGTGGAAAGTTATGCCTTCGGCAAATCCGGTCCCAAGAGCTTTTACTGCGGCCTCTTTAGCAGCAAAGCGGGCGGCTACGTAGGGAACGGGATTCTTTGCCGGAAGCAGCTCCAATTCTTTTGGGGTAAGGATTTTTTCCGTAAAGCGTTCGCCGTATTTGTCCAGCGAACGCTTTATGCGGTCAAGTTCAGTTATATCTATTCCAAGTCCGATGATCATGGATTAATCAGCAAAGGTTCTAATGATTTCAACCATGTCGCGGACAGCGCGATCAATGCCCACGTAGATGGCGCGGGACATGATGGAATGACCGATGGAATATTCGACGATGCCGGGAACGTTTGCGAAATCAAGGATATTCACATAGTTCAGGCCGTGGCCGAGATTAACTTTAAGTCCGAGATCCTGAGACATTTTGATGCCGTCAATGATACGGGCAAGTTCGGCTTTCTGTTCGGTACGGGTGGGTGCATCTGCAAAATGTCCGGTGTGAATTTCAACATACTCAGCACCGATGGCCTTGGCTGCTTTGATCTGATCGGCGTCAGCATCGATGAACAGGCTGGAACCGATTCCTTTTTCATGCAGCGGGGCAAGATATTCTGTGAGACGCTTTTCCTGACCGATACAATTAAGACCGCCTTCAGTGGTCAACTCTTCACGTTTTTCAGGTACGAGGCAAACGGTGGCAGGATCGATGCGCAGGGCGATCTGCTGCATTTCTTCGGTAGCAGCCATTTCAAAATGGAAGTCGGTCTGAATCGTCCTGCTGATCATATCGATATCGCGGTCCTGTACGTGCCTGCGGTCTTCGCGCAGATGCATGATAATACCGACTGCACCGGCCAGCTCACACATGGCAGCAGCTGTAACGGGATCAGGTTCGATTCCATGGCGGGCCTGCCTGATAGTGGCAACATGATCAACATTGACGCATAAGAAGGGCATGATTATATCCTCCGGTAAAATTATTTCTTAATTTAAGAAGTCGTTTTTTTATTATATTAAAATGAAGCTGAAAGCGGTTTTCGGCTTGCTAACAGCACAATATAGTTAATGGACTTTGATGGCAACCGTCATATCTTTGTAACCACGAAGAGTTGACATTAAAAACATAAAGGCGTTATCCGCACTAGGATCAATCAAACGTCAGTCCGGCAATTAATATTATGCCAGCTAATTATAAAAAATAAAACGCTATAAATAAACGAGAGAACAGCTAATGAACATTTGTATTGTAGGGACCGGATATGTGGGTCTGGTCAGCGCAGCATGTTTTGCTGAAATGGGTAACCACGTCTGGTGCGTGGATGTTAATCCTGATGTTGTTGAAACCCTTAAGCAGGGTCAAGTCCATATTTTCGAGCCCGGTCTTGATGTCCTTGTTAAGCGTAACTATGAAGATAAAAGACTTTTCTTTACCACCGACCTTAAAGAGGGACTTGAAAAAGCCAAGTTCGTTTTTATCTGCGTAGGAACACCCTGCGGTTCTGATGGCAGTTGTGATCTGAGCTACGTGGAAACTGTTGCGAGTCAGATTGGTCAGAACATGACCGAGCCTAAGATCGTGGTCGACAAATCTACAGTTCCTGTGGGAACCGCTGACAAAGTTCGTGCTACTATTAAAGAAGAACTTGATAAGCGCGGTCTGGACATTGAGTTTGATGTTGCTTCCAATCCTGAATTTCTTAAGGAAGGGGATGCTGTAAGTGATTTCATGAAACCTGACCGGGTTGTTGTGGGTACTGAAAATGAAGATACCCGCAAAGAGTTTGAAACCCTTTACGCACCTTATGCCCGTAGCCGTGAAAAACTTATCTTCATGGGCACCAGAAGTGCTGAGATGACCAAGTATGCAGCAAACTGCATGCTGGCTACAAAAATTTCTTTTATTAACGAAATGGCCGGAATCTGCGAAAGGGTCGGCGCAAACGTACGCGAAGTACGTCTCGGTATCGGCTCTGACCATCGCATTGGCTACTACTTCATCTATCCCGGTGTAGGATACGGTGGATCATGCTTTCCTAAAGATGTGAAAGCCCTGATCAACACCGCCAAAGAAGTAGGCGCACAGCCTGAACTTATCGAGGCTGTTGATTCCGTTAACAACCGCCAGAAAAAAATGCTTTCCTCAAAAATCCTAGATTACTTTGAAGCTCAAGGTGGAGTAAAAGGTAAAACCCTTGCATTGTGGGGACTTGCATTCAAAGCTAATACTGATGATATGCGCGAATCTTCCGCTCTTTCCATCATTTCAGAGCTTACTGCCGCTGGTATGAAAATCAAGGCTTTCGATCCTGTTGCATATAAAAAAGCGGAAGAAATTCTGCGTGATAATGATCTGGTGGAGATTGTCCATAACCAGTATGAAGTACTCGAAGGCGCGGATGCCCTTGCGGTTGTAACTGACTGGAACCAGTTCAGGAACCCGGATTTCGACAAGGTTAAAGATTCCCTTCAGGCTCCTTTGGTTTTTGACGGCAGAAACCTTTACGATCCTGCATATCTCGGAAGCAGCGGCTTTGCCTACTTCAGTGTGGGACGCCGTCCGGTGGGAACCGAATAATTCAGCAAGTAGAATAAGAATTGTCCGCTTCAACTGGAGCGGTTATCGGATATAAAAAAGTCCCTCTCGCTTTTGCGGGAGGGACTTTTTTTAGTGTTGACTGCCATTTAGTAAAATATATTTAAGTTTGAAAAGTAGTGTAAATAGAATTTCGGTATACTGCCCATCCAAGAATAAATTGTCTTAAAAATTGTACTCGCACTTGTGGATTATGTTTGCTGCATGAGCCAACAGTACACACAGTTCTGGAGACGGAGCAACGAGAGTCCAAGGAGATTCGCTTGGATTTATTTGGATGCAGATGGATGAAATGCTCCTGAGATTCAGGGACTTTCTGTATTGGACGGTATAATTTTGAAAATTTTGCTAATTAAACGTTGGTTCGTCCGCTTTTGGGTTAAGTTGCAGTGCTTTTTTTGTGTCTTTTATGGATTCGGCAATTCGTCCCAATTTCAGATAGACTGCGGAACGTTCCTCATAAACTCCGGCAATATTAGGGTTGATTTTTATCGCTTTGTCGAAATTGAGAATACTAGCTTCAAGTTTATTCTTATTTTTTAGAGCTACACCGTCAGGTATAATCTGGACGAAATTGCCATTGTTATCCATTTGAAAAACTTTAGCACCATCAACCGAATCCTGAACATTTACGGTAAGCTTGTCGTCAACAATTCTTAACCCTGAGTACGTGCCGTTATCACTCAGTCTGTTGTCAGTGCCTGAGCTTATACGATTCCATGTTCCATCATCATAGCGATAAACACGGCTCCGCTGGTCAGTGGCATACAAATTCCCTTTGTAGGTAATAAGGCTTCCCTCAGTATTAGCCGCATCCCCAAATCCAGAAGCGTTTATCTGCTGCGGGTCCATTTCAAACTTCAGCACATCATCATTAATGACTTTGATTCCGTTAAAATCTGTGGCCTCGCTGATGCGCTGAATCTCCCGTTTCATGGCTTGGAATTCGTCATTGATGATCAGTCGCTGATTGGCGTTGTAGGTGCCTGTGGCGGCCTGAGTGGCAAGCTCTTTCATGCGGATAAGTTTTTCATCGATGACAGAGAGCGCACCGTCTGCAACTTGGATCATTGAGATTGCGTCATTGACGTTGCGTAATCCCTGCTGGTTGGAGGCAATGTCACTGCGCATCAGTTCCCGAACAGCAAGACCGGCAGCATCGTCTGCCGCTGTGCCAATCCGCAGACCGGAAGATAATCTACGGGTTGATACTCCCAGTGAGCCGTAATGCTTGCTCAGGGATCGGGCGGCAGAAGATGCCATTAAATTGTGGTTTATCGTCAGCGTCATTTTCTACAATCTCTTCAGCGGGGAACTTTTTGCCTATCCACATTTTCAAGGAATCCCTTGAAACAACTGGAATCAACGCAGATACACGTTTTAATAATGTTCGTTGTCTTTATTGAAGCAATTTATATACCATCATTGCTTATTGAGCGTGTAAATATCAACTACCATTGTCCCTTTTAAGGAGGAGACTATGGTTGCTGTGCAGGATGCTTTTGGTAAGCGGTTACGGGATATACGCCGCAGAAAGGATTTGACTCAGGAGCAGTTGGCGGATTTGTCTGGTCTGTCAATTCAGTATGTGGGTGAAATCGAAAGGGGCAAGCGTAACCCATCGCTCACAACGATTGAAACTCTGGCGAAAGCTTTAACTTTGCCAATTACTGATTTTTTTGAATTACAGGAATTTCAGCTTGAAACGAAGGATATTAAGGCAAAGCTTATCTCGCAGATCGAAAATGCAGACGATGAAACATTGAATAATTTCTTTGCTATTTCACGGGTGTTCTTCGGGTAAGGAAATAGGGCGAAACAAGGCTCCCTCCAAGAAGAAGGAGCCTTGAGGTTGTTGTTTAGCTTTGCCCTTGACGGCGCGAAGGCAACCCGCACATAAAGCGGATCATATCTCCAAGAATTTGCATCTTGTCCTTGTCATGCCCAGCAAAATTCATGGTCTTTGAAGATGTGTTATAAAGCCCAACACTTCTTTGCTTCCCATCTGAATCGTCAGGAAGGTATTCTCTAAGTTTTTCAAGGCGGTTTTCTGTTACTTCTTCTTCGGAGAGATCATAATACCGCCAAACAGGGGTCTCATGGGAAAAATCGATTTCCTCGATTTTTGAAAAGAGCATTTCTAATTGCTCTGCATCATTGTTTTGCCCGAAGGCACAATCATGAGTGAGCTTGGCAAGGGATTTTAACATGATCGGCTGGGCCGCAACTGTTTATTGCGAGCCTTCTCTTCGCCATAGTTTTCAATTTTTGACACACACGCCCAAAATCTGCGAGCCGTTTCCCATTTTCCTTCAAGCTGGGCTGGCGTGACAGCCCCATAGGCCACTTTGCCTGTGAAAATCAGGCTGTTAATACGGATTGCATCATTCAATGCGACTTCGCCTGTGTCTTTATCCCAATCCTTAGGCATTTTGTCTGTGAGACGAATTCCTATCTCCTCTGACGGCAACACTTCCTTAGTAAACATGGTTACAGGGTTTGAGCTGTCAAAGTCTGCTACAATTGCGGGCTCAACTGTTTTTACATGAAGGTTCATGTCTGTGAATAACTGACGTTCTTGCTCAATGGTAAGGCCGAGATGAATTTCAACCTGCACGTCACAAAAACCAAATGCTCTGTCTGAGCATTCCTGCCAGACTTCCATCATTTCATTTGAGACCTCACCTTCTTCATACGGATACAGATTTTTTCTCTGGGCAGGGTATTGCCCACTCCTGCAAATTTCATCCAAGAATTTAATCACATTATCCATAGCCTTTCTGCGGTGCTGTCCATCAAGGACATACAGTAGGGATCTGCGTGGAAGTAGCAGTTTGTAGCCCACAATCTCATCGTTAATTTTTATGCTCTGCCTGCGCAGGTCTGATCCATCCGGTTTGCAATCTCTAAGGTTTACAACCAGAGGCTGTAAACCCATATAGGGCTGGACTCCCAGTTTTCCCTGAGCCATATAAAAGCCTTCGGGTACTTCTCTTCCTTCAGCAGTAAACTTTTTGACGATGGAATTAAGGATTCCTTTTAAAATGTACGTACTAAGCTTCCATGCATGTGTTGGAAACAAATCTCTTTGCGCCTTGTTTTCCTTTCTGCCTTTGTAATTAGCAACGGTGGACATGGCATAGAACTTATCCATGGGCAGAGAGGCCGTTAAAGTCATGTAGCCTAAATTGTAACCTTGGAAGACATTCAATGGGATTTCGTTTCTGTTGTCTTTCGCGGTCAATGGTCCTTGATCGATATATCCTTCGGGAGTCGCTGTTTCTTGTACTGGGTATAATTCTGACATTTGCTATTCCTTATCGTCCGTCACAACGGACGGTTATATCTTCTTAACAACAACTATAGTTACCATTATGGCCTAATTGTTTGTTGTTTCATTTCTGAATCTAAACACCCCCAGCACTGGGTACTGTACGCACCCATGCTGGGAATGCCGGTCTTCGGTCCCGTTACAGGTTTCAGCGGAAACCCAAGTAGCGAGACTTAGTTATTCACGGTGGTTACCGGGAGGAGTTTTCAATAGATTTTTTGCGATCCAAGGCTTTTGCGTGTGCAGCAGCCTTTGTTTCGGCAACAAGCTTTTTATCTGCTTTTAGCCATGTGATGCTGCGTTCTCTATTGGCGCGATACAATTCCTTCCAGATGTCGGCATTACGAATGGTTGTGACTGAATCTTTTTTCCAATTGTTCAGTTTCCACTTCTCAATCCAGCCTTTTCTGAAAGCATCTATTAGGTAGGACGATTGACTATAAACGCATATCTTACGTTCACGAGGGAAGAGATTAATTGCGCTCAGAGCGGCTGCCAGTTCTGCGGCGGGACCTCTTGGGCTAATTCCAATTTGAGAATCTGTTGCGAAATCACCATCAGCATAAATGCTTGCGGCACCTGCTGCGATAGTTTTTCCAGATTTCAGTTCTGCTGTTGAATAAGAAACGGCGATGTGAACGAAATCATCAAATACAAATCTGATTCCATTTTTTCCTGTTGGCATCAGACCCTTCTCTTTATTATCAGAGAAAGTCTTAATTATTCTTGGCAAAGAATTACTCATTATTCTTCCGATGTTTTCACATGCCTTGAAAGACCGACTTCTGTTGACTTCCGTCAATACAAGCCTTTAATATTGTCTTTCAAAGCATGCGTCCCTTAATGGGATGGTTGTTTTGAGCCGATAGTCCTGCCTCAGGTCGACTAAAATCTAATGGCAGAGACTTGCCTTTTTTCAGGTTGAAAGCGGTTTTCCCTGTTGTCGCAGATAGGGTTGGCTGCTTTCGCCTGATCTGCATCAAGCACAATATTCATTTTTTTAAAGGCTCTTGGAGCCAAAAAAAGTTGTGCATGCAGTTGTGCCGCATTGCTTTTACGTTCTGTGTCATGGACTCATTACCTTACCTCCTGTCCGAGTTCGTCTATCAGCGCACGGATGTCCTCGGCCTTCCATGCCGTGCTTTTGGGGGTTAGCTTATAGGGTTTTGGAAATCTTTCGTCTTTAACTCCCTGCCACCAAGCAGACCTGCTCAGTGGTATGAATTGCAGCACCTGCTCCAGCCGCAGAAAGCCAGCTTCAGGGAAGGGGATAGGGTTAATATTCATAAGTGATCTCTCCTTGTTTTTGTCCTTGTATGGACGTTTAAAAACATAAAGAGATTCTACAGGTGCGTACTGGATAAATGCAATCTAGATGTTTTTTAGAAGACAAAAAATATCGCCTTATTGAAGCGGGATTGGTGAAATAGTCCCATGATTTCAATAAGGCGAGTAGCTTTTGAAGTTGTGAATTTTTAGTAAAAAAATGGCTATATTTGTATTGATAAGGGGTGTTGCTGTTGTAGTAAAAATAAATAAGCTATTTTAGATAGATAGCTGACATAAAAAGATGTCGAGTAATTATTTTTGCTACTTAGATTTTTAGTTCTTTTGACGCATCATAATAGGCTCATACTGACAATTAGCTATTGCTTTTCTCAGTGCGTCACGAGTTGGTTTTGACAGTCCTGTGATATACTTAACTTGTTCGTCAGTTAAGCCTCTTATACGCATGTTCTTTATTTGTTTTCTTGTTGTCTTTGGTTTTAAAAAAGGTTCTTTGGGACGTTTCATTCCGGTAAATTCATCAATTGCTTTCTTATTGTGCTTTTGATGAATTCTAAGCCACACATAAAAAAGCTTAAATAAGCCGTCTACAATTTGAGGCATTTTTTGGTCCCAATCCTTCATGGCTGGCTCCTTCAATCCTCTTTTCTTCAGTTGCGTTTCTAGCTCATCAATATAGGATGTGAGGAGGGCTATTTCTGCTTCATTTTTTTCTTTGTCTGCTAAGAGGTAGTCAATTTCTTCTCTTAGGCTCAGCATAGAAAGGACCCGTGATGGATCAGGTCGTTCCATTTCTTCCAGCTCATCCAATTTTTGCATAAAATTATCTGTTATCGATTCGAATTTTTTCTTTTCAGTAGTCATTTTCCACCTCTGAAATTTTGGGTTTATCAGCAATTATACCACAGTTTTGCTATAAATATAGTCATAAGTCAGGTGATGTGTTTCTTTCAGCTCTCAACAGACGTGAATCGTTAGGCTGTCTTTTGGAGTGGGAGAACCTTTCCCCCATCCCGCAGCCCATCAAAGTCATCAGCAAGCCATTGCATCATCTTGCGGCGATCTTCGAGGTGCGTGGCATGGTTGTATGATGCCTTTACTCCGTTGCGCTCAACGTGCGCTAGCTGTCTTTCGATCACATCTCCAGCCCAGCCCTGTTCGTAAAGCCTCGTGGCGCATGTCGCCCTGAAACCGTGGAAGCAGAGTTGTTCCTTGGTGTACCCAGAACGGCGCAGGGCAACGTTAAAGGTGTTTTCGGAGAGTATTCTGCCTTTGCTGAAAACACTTGGGAAAACGTAGTTTGAAGGGTGATTCAGGGCTTTTACTTCGGTGAGGATGTCCATAACCTGCCTTGAGAGCGGTACGATGTGCGGTTCCTTCATTTTCATGCGCTCGGCAGGTATGCGCCATTCCTTGTTCTCGAAATCTATCTCGTCCCACTCCATGCCCCTTACCTCAATGGAGCGCGTGAAGGTATACAGGCCAACACGCAGGGCCTGTTTTACAATGTAGTGTCCAGTGTAGCCTTCAAGGGCGCGTACCAAGCCGCCGATTTCTTTGGGGCTGTTCAGGTATGCCCTGTGCTTTTTTGTTTTACTGGTAGGGGGGAGGGCTCTTTTTACCCTTTGCACGGGATCATATTCGATTTTGTCCAGAAACACGGCGTACCTGAACACTTGCGAACAGAGCGAGGATACCCGCCGAGCAGTTTCGATGGTGCCTTTTGATTCTATCCTATGCAGTAGGGTAAGGATATTCTGGGCTGAAATTTCTGCAATGGGCATTGAGCCGATGTATGGGAATACGTGGTTTGTCAGCCGTCCTGTGTTGGTGCGGTATGTTTTCTGGCTCCACTCAGGTTTATTGCGCTCAAGCCATTGCTCGGCAATGCTTTTGAAGAGGTTTTCTCCAGATGATTGAATACGATTCTGCTTTTTATTTTCACTTGGATCAATGCCCTTGGCTATTAGTGCCTTGGCTTCGGCATGCATCAACCGTGCTTCTTTTAGGGATATGTCTGGGAACATTCCGTAGGTAAGTACTCTTTGTTTCCCTGTGTCTGGTCTACGGAATCTGTATATGAAAGATTTGCCGCCTGTTGGTTTTACTCTCACGTAGAGAGCATTACCATCGCTCAGGTCATATGTTCTGCTTTTTGCAGGGGCTTTCTCTATCTTCTTAACGGTCAGCAGCATACGCCGTTCCTCCTAAATCTTAAATGTGTATACTGGCGGGTGCCTGACTGAGCAATATACACAGAAATATACACGGAGCAACGAGGATACGAGTAAATCCACATGGACACATATGGATACAAAAACAAAAAAGCCCCTGAAATTCAGGGGCTTAATAGACAGTATCGGACTGTATAGTTTCATGTTCTGGCGGGCAATACAGGACAACAAAACAGTTCATAAGGTACTGTAATTAATTGTAAAATTGTGGCAAAAAAGTTTGCATACTCACAGCCGTACTCACGATTTTTAAAGTCACTGCCGGAAGTTGTTTTTTGAATTAAATTTCGTTTTAGATCAGCTAGTTAGTCATATTTTAGAGTTTTTACGTCCTTTGTCGTTTGACTCACTTTGTCCGCATCCATATAAGGCTGCAAGCGCGGCTTTTTTGGTCACGAAGATTTGAAATTTTGAATCGTGCAAGCCGCAGCTTATTAACTGGTACTGAAATTCCAGAAATAAACTAAGGAGAAATAAATTTGTCAAATTCAAATAAAAATCTAAAAACAGTTAAAAGATACCTCACAGGCTTCCTGTTGCTCTTTATCGGCTTCGCATTGTGCCTGCTCATATATCCCCCTTCATACCTCTCTGCGTCAGCGTACAGGTTTACCTTTTTTATGATGGCAACAGCCTTCTTCTCAATGATGCTGCTATATATGTATGGTCGTATCAAAGTGAGCGATATTCTTAATCAAGGCATTGCCAGTGTAAAAGAAAAGGATAAAGTCATTAATGAACTGATAACGGAAAACAGCCAGCTCAAAGAAGAGGCTGATGGGCTTGTCCGTGATTACGATCAATTGAGTGAAGAAGTTGCTGCATTAGCCAGTGAAAAGGACCGACTGAAAGAAGAGGCAAGCATACTTATCAACGAAAAGGATCAACTAAGGAATGAAGTCTCCGAATTAAAAAGTAAGCCTGAAACAGATGTTCAGCATTCTGATGATTCGCAAGGCTACAAAGCAAAAATAGAATCCTTAGAGACTCAGCTGGCCGAGAAGGAAGAAATCATAAACAAGAGCGGTTGGAAAAAATGGTATCTCGCAGCCTGTTCAGTTATGGGTGAAATCATTCGCGAAAATACGGTCAACTTATCTAATCCGGTGACGATCAAAAGGGATGCCTTTTTCGAGCGCATCAAATCGAACTACCCCGATCAGAATGAAAAGGAATTCGGCTCTGCGAATCGTGTAGCATGGAAGTGCGTTCCCGACACTGTAAAGCACACAGACGGGTCTTCTTAGGGGGTAAAAACTGTTAAAGAAGACTATTTTACCCCTCCTGCCCTTAAAAAACATCCTCATTTAATACAGGGGCTTAAATTTTAAATTTACAATTTAAGCCCCTGTACCCCTTTTACCCGTCTAGCAAACAAATCCGGTTCTTGTAGGCTCGTCCGAAACGTCAAAACACGGAGGAAAAACTATGCGAACCGAAACCAATCATACCGCATACCATCTGCCCAATACGGGCTTTGTAAGACTTGTTGATGTCCTGAAAGTCATTCCTGTTTCCAAGACAACTTGGTGGAAAGGAATCCAGACCGGACGCTTTCCAAAGCCTGTAAAACTTACCGAGCGCACAACCGCTTGGCGGGTCTGCGACATCCACAAACTCATCGAAGAGCTGGAAGCATAGATGTCTGACATGGCGTCTATGGCTTATGGAGGGGGCAGCTTGCTCCCTTCGCCTTCTTCTTTTCCGCATGGAGTGCTTCCGCCCAGCATCGAGGATTCGCTCGATGTCGCGGCTTCGGCCTACAATGTTCCGCTTGCGGTTCCGGCTATCACCTTTCTTGCGGTGATCGGGGCCACGGTGGGCAGGACTCGCGGCCTTGAAGTGAAGCCAAGCTGGATAACACACCCGAACCTGTACTGGGCATTGGTTGCCAAATCCGGCACGGGCAAAAGCCCTTGCTCTGCTGCGATCATGAAGCCGATCCATGAAAAGGATCAGACCGAGTACCAGAAGCATAAGCAGGAGCTTTCCGAATACGAGCTGGATTTAAAGGAATGGAAAGCTGAATTCGCCCGCGCCCAGCGAGAAAATGAAAGCCTCCCGGATAAGCCGGTCTGTCCTGTATGGAAGCAAAGCTATATTGAAGATAGCACCACGCAAGCCCTCGGCACTATTCTGGCCGGAAATCCTCGTGGTGTTCTCTGGTATCGTGACGAATTGGCCGGGCTGCTCTCCGATCTTGGCCGCTACGACAATAAAGGCGGCGATGGAGGTGATAAAGCCCGGTTGCTTTCCGCTTATGATTGCGGACCATGGAAGGTTTCGCGCAGCACTAGAGAAGGGCTGCATATTCCGCACGCCTGCGTTTCCATTTTCGGGACGGTCCAGCCGAAGTTGCTGCCGAACCTCTTCAAACCGCAAGATACGATTTCTGGCTTTCTGCCGCGTTTCCTTTTTGTTCGCTGTGAGCAGGAAGCACCGCCGCTTTGGACATCCAAAAGTTTCGATGGAGAGCAAGCGGAACTTATTCATGGATTCATTCATCAAGCGCAGGGCTTGAATTTCGGGTCGGAAGATTCGCCGCAAATTATCAGCTTGTCAGAGGCTGCGCGTGATCTGGTGCAGGAGTGGTACGACCAGCAGGTTCTGGCCCACTGGTATCAGCCGGAGCTGGAGCAGTTTGAAGCTCTGGCTCCAAAACTGCGCGGTGCGTTTTTCAAGCTTTCGCTGATCATCCACATGCTTGATTGCTGGAGCGCAGGCAAATCCGAACTCTGTCCGGTCCTCCCGGAGTCGATTCAAAGAACGATTCAGTTGATGCAATGGCTTGAGGAGCAGCAAAGGCAGGTCTGGACTCTGCTCTCTGCCGGGAACAAATTTCAGGAGACTACGACCATCGGCCGCAGAGTTGCGCGGGCCATCGTTGCCCTTTCAAAAGATATGAATCAGAGCCTGTTGCCGACTTCAAAAATTGTAGAATTTCTGAATCAAGATTTGGCAGATTCTTTCCATGTGAAAGCGGACGCGGTGGGCAAGAGCTACAAAGAATTGGGCATCGAAATCGGACGCAACAGCCGCGAAAGAGGTGCCAAACTCACCCCGGAAATCATCAAAACGCTCTCCCAATACTTTCCTGCCGAAAAAGGCGTCATACCCGTCACAGGCGTCATTGACCCTGATAAAAACAAAGAAATTCAGATAGATACGAGAATGACGGCTGGAGTGACACCTGAGAATCAGGCGTCACCGGATGTCACCGCAGAAAAGTGCAATAATATCAATATAATGAAACAGGAATGACGGCTATGACGTCTATGACACGTATTTTAGAGTTCTATACATTTTTGGGTTCCATGACGCTCAAATTCTTCCATGGAGTTAACCCTGCGACGGTCATTCGAGCTGGAAAAAGCGACCGAGAAGCGCATGGATTGATGCGTATCTGCTGTCCAAGCCAGTTTACCCAATGTTTCACATTGGGAACTGGCGAGGGAGAAATCTCCCTTCGATCCCTCTTGCTTTTTGAGCCGTGCGAGCACTCCATTCTCTGCGAGGGTTGGACTCCATGAAGAATGAAGAGAAGCGCACCGAATTCGTGAACACGCGGGTCACTCCCACGGAAAAGCACTTGCTCAAAATTCAGGCTGAAGCGGAAGGCATGAGCCTCGGAGATTTTGTCCGCGTGCAGCTCAATCGACCGCGCGTCAGGAAGACAAAAGTCGAAAGGCAGAAGGTCATCCATCTGGCCCGCATCGGAAACAACCTGAACCAGATCGCCCGTTGGGCTAATACATATAAAAAGAATGCCGAGGTCGCGCAGGTTGTGCTGGTCCTGCTAGAAATCAGGGAAGAGTTCAAATGCTTATGAAGGTCTTCCGACACGGAGTCGGACGTGGTTCCAAAGTCATCGGATATGTGACCGGCCAGCATGACGCCAGAAGAAAGGTCACGCCGCCCGAAGTTTTGCGCGGTGATCCCGATTCCGTCTGCGACCTCATCGATACCACCACTCGCAAATGGAAATACACTTCCGGCGTTCTCTCGTGGGCTCCGGGCGATAAGGTCACGCCCGAAGATGAGAAGAAGCTCATGGACGGTTTTGAATCGCTGGCATTCTCCGGGATGGAGCCGGACCAATATTCCATCCTTTGGGTGCGACACGGCCATGCTGGCCATCATGAAATGCACTTCGTAATCCCGCGCACTGAGCTGCGCACGGATAAGGCCTTCAATCCCTGCCCGCCGGGATGGGAAAAGCAATACAACCCATGGTGCGAATTGCAAAATCGCCGCCGCAACTGGGCGCGGCCCGATGAGCTGAAACGCGCAAGACTGGTTAGCCCCGGCAGCTCAATTCAGAGCTACAAATCCGGCAATGCTTCCGAAATCCGGCGCACCGTGACCGAGGCCATTGTTCAAGGCGTCAAAGCCGGACTTATCCATAACCGAGAGGACATTATCAATACGCTGGAAGAGTTCGGCTTCGCAGTACCGCGCAAGGGCAAGGAATACATAACAATTGAAATACCGAAGGACGATAACGATACCGTTTCCCAGAAACGCAAAAACAACCGTATCCGTTTAAAAGGAGTACTTTATGCAGAATCATGGACAGCCGAAGAATTCAAACAACGCGCTGGGCTTGGCCGAGAAAATGAAGCAGCAAATGGACGAGCAAACGCAAAGTTCAAAGCAGATAATTCAAGAAGAATTGCAGAACTTGAGCAGCGAGTTGCAGGAATCCGCGAGACACGAGCTGAGTACCATCGAAGCCGCTATAAAAGCAGAAGTTATTCAGATCAGGAGCCGTCAGGAAAGCTTGATAGAAAGCTTAAAAACAACCTCACGTATCCCGTTGTTGGTCTCCATAGTCCTCACGATTCTGGTCTGCCTAACGATCATCGGAGGGACCATGATCTGGGAGAAGTGGGAAATCAAAAAATTGCAGGAAATATCAGCGAATCTCAAAAATTCTCAACTGGTATCAATAAATCTCACGGAAAATCAGAAAAAATCAAAAATTCTCATCGACTGGGGGATTTCACCATACGTTCAGGAGGGACAGAAATATCTCATATTTCCCAAGGGCGTGAAAATCCATCCGACAACAACCAAGCACGGGGACGCAGCTTTATACATAGAGGATTAAGCCATGAACGAATTACAGCAGAGCTTATTGGATTTGATGAACCGGATCGAACGGGACCAGTCCCAGCGTCTAGCCGCCCAAGACGCCAAGATAGCGGCCTTGGAGCAGGAAATACAAGGCTGCCGGGACTTGCAGACCGAATTGGAGAGAGTATTGAGCGAGTTGGAAAAATTGTTCGCTCGATGAAAAAGTTAATGTGGAGGTTTAAGAAAGTCAGAGACCGGGGAGCTGGGCTTGGGAGGTAATAACTGGTTTGAACTGTTGCATATTTTGCAACAGTTCAAATTTTATTTTTAGAGGATGTGAGAATTCTTGTCTTTTTCTGTCCTTTTTTGTCTTTGGGTCCCAGTTTCACATAATTCCAAAAAATCGCAGATAAAGACAGGGAAGGACAAATAAAGACGGATTGAGTCAGAAAAAGACAAATTTTCAGATTTAAGTTTTTCCTAAATGCGAACGTTCAGCGAGCTGATTTTTCAAGAAACACATAATAACAACTTTGCTTTTTAAAAATTAATTTACGTTTCAACACATTGATATTAATGTTTATTTTAATTATTCATCGTCTAAGTGTGAATTTAAGAGAAGGATAACTGAATATATAGGAGGGAATCAAAATTTTTAAGCCTAATTTTTAATCAAGAGGACAGGAAATTGTTACAACAGCATACGGTGAATTTATTAAACGCCATTTTTAGTCTAGGAGAATATCAAAAGTACAATTGTAGCAAAGAAGTGTCGATCAAAATGGGTAGCTACACTCTCGAGCCAATACTCACAGAAGAAAGATTACGGCAAGAAGATTTCCAGATGGAAAATTGCTGCTACGATGATTTAGAACAATTGAAGAAGGGTAAAGTTCAGCTAATTTCTATACGGGCTCCTGATAGCCAAACAGTTGCAACCGTTTGGTTTATAACTGTCGAGGATAAATGGTATTACAGTAAATGTTTAGGAAAATTTGGTAATAATTTAATTGCACCCCACTCAATTGAAGTTGACGGAGCATGTGTTTTAATTTCGGTTAAAACTGACGAAGTGGATCTCGTCTACGACTATGATGAAACCATTGAAGATATTTCGTGGATTATTTTAGATATTGACGATATTACATTGGAGCTCTTAGCTGAGCTTGCACAAAATTTTAAATGAGCGGGGTAAAAAATGAGTAGAGGTTTGAATTCTTTGTTTCTTGCGGACTTGAAGGATGGAATTTTAACTCCTGTTTTGGAAAGAGTTCTTAAGGATCATACTTTGGATTTTCAAATCAGAGATGATGAGGTTCATATTTATTATCGAGGCGGACAGTTATCATCCATTAAACCTGCAACAGCTAAAGAAAAGTATTCTGTCTCATTTGATAAAAACTATTTGAAGGGCTCTGACTTGGACGTTGATCTCGTTCCTGAGATTACTGATGCAGAGACAGCAGAATTGTGTGTCTCGACATTTCAATCATTAAAACTTGCTATGGATTTTCATTTTGCTAGGCAGCAAAAAAATGAACGAGAATTTCAACAATTGGTCTCACGCGAGAACAGCTATTCCAGCCTGTCGAATAAAACAGACTACTTCATCGTAGACATTGAGTTTGAAAATAAAACAGAGGATGTCACCACTAAGTTTGATTGTATTGCAATCAAATGGCCCAGCGTTTCAGCGGCAAGAAGAGATCCCAACAATAATAAGCTCAAGCTGGCAATAGTTGAAATTAAGTATGGTGATAACGCCCTGGCAGGAAAATCTGGGTTAGTTGATCATTTAGATAAGACATATAATTGCTTACGTAACAATGGCGTATTGGAAAATATTACGTCAACTACACTCAAGCAGTTCAATCAAAAAAGGGAGCTTGGATTAGTCCATTTCTCAAAAAATGGTAACCAAAATGAAATTACTCATTTGCCAGCTAAGCCTGAATTTATTTTTCTTTTTTCCAACCATGATCCTTCATCGTCAACTTTGAGCAATGAAATTGACTCAGCTGCATTTAAGGTTTCATTCGAGAAGCTACAGGAATATGCCGATGTGCGTTTCGCCGTATCTTCTTTCATGGGGTATGGCTTATTTGAAGAATGTGTTCTTACTTTAGATGATTTTAAAAAAGTGCTCAAAGCACAGGCTAGTTAATGAAAATTATTATTCATCGTGGAACAAATGAAATAGGTGGTTCTTGTGTCGAAGTCGAAAACAACGGCACAAGAATCCTTTTAGATGCAGGATCACCACTGGATGACTCCCCTGCTTTTTTGCCAGATTCAATTGATTCGTTTGATGGTGTTTTTATTTCACATGGGCATCAAGATCATTATGGATTGATTGAACATCTTCCTGATGAAGTTCCTTTGTATATTGGTGATATAGCTTGGAAATTTATGAACTCTTTGCGTCTCTTCTTGGAAAAACCAATTTTAGAGGTCAACAACAAGACCAGCCTTGATGCTGGTAAATCTTATTCTGTCGGAAGCATTTCTGTGACTCCTTATCTTGTGGACCATTCTGCTCCTCAAGCTTTTGGTTTTCTTATCGAAGGTGACGGAAAGCGAATTTATTATTCCGGTGATTTCAGAAGCCATGGAAGAAAGTCTCAGACTTTTGATTATTTATGTAAGAATATTCCCCAAAGAATTGACGCGATCCTTCTAGAAGGAACGATGATGAAACGGGATAATTTGGATTTTTCCAGTGAAACAGATGTTGAAAAAGGAATGGTTGAATCAATCAAATCGGAAGAAGGTTTGGTTCTTGTTAGCTGTTCATCTCAGAATATCGATCGGATAGTTTCCCTGTACAGAGCAACCAAAAGAACAGGCCGAACACTCGTTGTTGATATTTATACTGCATGGATATTGCGCCTCGCTCAGCAAATGTCATCAAACCTTCCAGACATTAGTTGGGATAATATGAAAGTTTTTTCAAGGAATAAGCCAGCTTCTGGTTACTATAAAAGAATTAAAGAGCATCACGAGTTCTTCGGTAATTTTAAATATGATCTATATAAAAAAGAGAATGAACTGAGCTTGGACGATCTCCGCGCAGCCCCTTCTGCATATGTATTAAAGATGAGTGACTATTGGCTGAATTATGTGAAGGAGCTGCTGCCCAATTATTCGTCCACAGTGATCTATTCACAATGGGCAGGCTATTTAGACGAAGGAGCCTCCTACTTTAACGAGAATGCAGCGAACTTGCAGAAATTAGAAAACTCTAAATTTGAACTTATCCATACCAGTGGACATGCCGTTCGGGACGATTTGATCAAATTGGTTGAATCTATAAAGCCAAGAACAGTCATACCAATGCATACGGAGCATAAAGATATGTATACTGAATATTTTAAGAATGTGCATATCTTGGAGGATGGTGAGGTATATAAATTATGACAGATATTGCGTGTAATAATGACTCTGTTAATGGAATAGAGTTCTGGGAGTCTTTTTTTGACCAATATAAAGATTTTAGCGACCAAAGAGAATGGGAAAAGAAACAAGGTATAAACGATTTTAATATTTTAACAACGGTACTTAAATCCACAGATGAAGTCCGTTTGCACACGCGCTATCTATATGCGCTACTAAATCCCAAAGGCCTTCACTACCAAGGGACACTGTTTCTAGAAATTTTTATGACCGCTATAGGATATAAAGACTGGTTAGACTATAAAAAAACAAGGGTACGCAAAGAATACAGCCTTATAGATAGCAAAGACGATGATCAGCAGAATCAAGTTGATCTCTATATCACTGATGGAAATAGACATATTATTGTTGAAAACAAATTAAATGCAGTCGATCAAAAAGGGCAAATAGCTCGTTATGCCCAGACTATTCATGATAAATACGACCTTGAACATACAGATTTACTTTTTGTATATCTTAATAAAGGCCGAGAGCCAGAAGGTAGAGCGTTGAAATGGAACAATGAAGGTTACAATATAGATCAAAGTCATCAAACTTTAAAAAACAAATCTTCTGGCTCTAATATTTGTCTTTATATTAGCATTCAATACTCAAAAGAAATTATTTCATGGATTAACGAATCCATAAAAGCCATAAATCATATTGAATCGTTAAAATTTGCTTTAAATGATTACAAAGTAGCTGTTGATAAAGCCACAAAAAAATATATGAGCAATATAATGACACTAGAAAAATTCTTAGAAGGCAAAACACCAAAAGAAGAAAATCAATTTTACCTTCAAGCTATGCGTGCTGCTGAGGAGTTACCTAAACTCCAGATACGTTGGTTTAAAACAATGGTAAAAGAACTAAAAAAAACTATGTCTGGATATGAAACTGAAGGGAAAGCAATACCTATTTCCGTTGCTGAATGTCCAGAGCTGGATTCATTCTTTTACAAAGATAAAATGGCATCTTTATATATTAATAAAAAAGAGAAATCTTCATACAACAAAGGGTGGTTTTGGAAAATAACTACTGGAAAATTTTGCAACAAAGCTTTGCTCTGTATTGTATATGGTAGGTATTATTTACATGTCGGCTTAGTTCCAATTGATTTTATAGATTCTGATATAGATTGTATTAGAATCAACCTGTCGAAAAATGACGACTTTATAAATAAAAATAAGTCTATAGACTTGAAAGCATATGATGCGATGCGTAAAAAACTGCCAAATTTTATCAGCAATGCGGTCAATCTTATTGAAGAACTTCCTGCCTTGAAAGACTTTTCGACAAGTTTTCAAGCAAATCTTATTAAAGAGTTGCTTAAAGAGGATGGTGTTTAATTTTTCTATTTACGAAAAAGTAGACAAAACAAGAACATAAAATGTCGCAAATAAACCCCACATATATAATCCCTAACTCCGCAGACCTCACGGCCAGCCTTGCCGAGAACGACCGTTTGCAGAAAGCCATCGAAGAGAAACGCTTCTCGCAAGACAATTTGTGGGATGTGATCCAGTTCAAGTTGAAGGTGGACTGGACTTATAATTCTAACGCCATTGAAGGCAGCACTTTGACCTTAAGCGAAACGCTCTTTTTCCTGCGCGAAGGTCTTACAGTGAATGGTAAGCCACTTAAAGATTTTCTGGACGCCAGAAATCATTCTGAGGCCATTGATTTGCTTCAGGACGCCATCAAGAACAAGCGGCCTTTTTCTACTGGGTTTATGAAAGAGATTAATGCCCTGATCCTGAATGGGGTCAGCTACACAGCAGCGCAGACACCGGACGGGCAGAGCACCAAGAAAAAAGCCCATGCAGGTGAATACAAAAAGCATCCCAATCATGTTTTGACGCCAAGCGGTGAGATTCATACTTATGTTGCGCCGGAACAGGTGGCTGCTGAAATGGATCAACTTTTTGAATGGATTGCTGAGCAGGAGCGAAACGGAATCCATCCACTGATTATGGCTACCATCGCGCACTATAATTTTGTACGTATCCATCCATTTGATGATGGAAATGGACGCGGGGCAAGGCTTTTGATGAACCTGCTGTTTATGAAAAACGGTTATCTCCCTGCCGTTATCAACAATGAAAACCGTCAGGATTACTTTGAATGTCTGCAACTGGCAGACAAGGGAGATCTGGCTTCTTTTTGCCTATTCGTTTCACAATCCTTGCGGGAAACTCA
This sequence comes from Desulfovibrio sp. JC022, assembly GCF_010470665.1. Classification (NCBI taxonomy): domain Bacteria; kingdom Pseudomonadati; phylum Thermodesulfobacteriota; class Desulfovibrionia; order Desulfovibrionales; family Desulfovibrionaceae; genus Desulfovibrio; species Desulfovibrio sp. JC022. The sequence continues at coordinate 38,806 of NZ_VOPZ01000011.1, forward strand.
GGAATCGGTAGTAAAAATTCTGGAAGAGAACGGCAATAAGTAAGAGTGATGAATGGCGCGGAATTCAGCTATCCGGAAATTCCGGATAGCTGGGGGATTTGCAAAATGATCTGGAGCGGGATTGAACTATCCGGAAATCCCGGATTGTTGGAAGATTTACACAATGAACTGAGGCGGAATTGAACTATTAGGAAATTCCGAATAGTTCACAGAGAACATTTTCATAGGATGGGCATCCTCAGCCCAACTCCAAAACTCCCGGAACCGGGGTTACGTCCACAAATGCAGCAGGATTCTGTTCAGCTTCCCAAAGATCACGCTTGCGCTGGAGATTAAGCCAGAGGTCGGGGGTAGTGTTAAAAGCCCGTGACAGGCGTATGGCCATAACAGGGGTTACACTGGTCTTTTCATGGAGGACTTGAGACAGATGCTTGCGGCTGATTCCTAAATGGGCAGCAAGGGCCGTTACAGTCAGTCCCAACGGTTCCATGTAGTCATACTTTATAATTTCGCCGGGGTGTGTCGGCTTACGGGTAGCGGCGTGCATGTTGCCTCCGTGTTTAGTGGTAGTCTTGATAGTTTACTACGTAGGCATGGCCGTTTTCAAATTTGAACGTTAATCGCCAATTGCCGGAAACCTTTACGGAATAATGATTTACAAGGTTTCCTTTCAAGGGATGCAGATTAAAGCCCGGAGCGTTCATATCCTGAACGTCAGAGGCTGAATCCAACCTGTCAAGCATCCGGCCCAGCTTTGGCGCATGTTTAGCCTGAATCCCTTTTGTTGTTCCGCTATTAAAAAAAGCTTCAAGGCCCTTGTGGGCAAATCCTTTAATCATAATGTAACCTCTAAGGTAACACGGGTCAATGACCCGTGTTAGCCTTTTTCGCGTTAAGCTCTTTTCTTAAACGGGATCACAGTTCCGCCGTCACGCAGACTATCAAGGTAGTCTGAGAAGCTTTGCATCATTCGGGTACGTTCCTCAACGTATTGAGCATGGTCGTAGGCTGCGCGGACTTGGTTTTTCTGGACATGTGCCAGTTGGCGTTCAACCAAGTCGGTAGACCATCCTGCTTCATAGAGCAGGGTTGTGCATGTTGCTCGAAAACCGTGGAAGCAAAGCTGGTCTTTTGTAAAACCCATACGGCGCAAAGCGGTATTGAGTGTGTTCTCAGAGAGAATGCTTGAATTATTGATGACGCTGGGAAAGACATATTCAGACGGGGTATTTAAATCTTTAATCTCTTGAAAGATTGATAAGACTTGTCTTGAAAGAGGGACTATATGATGGTTACGCATTTTCATGCGGTCGTTAGGCACGCGCCATACTTTGCGTTCAAAGTCTATTTCTTCCCATTTCATACCGCGTATTTCTTTTGAGCGGGTGAAAGTATACATCCCGACACGCAAGGCTTGCTTCACAATGTAGTGTCCGGTGTATTCCTCAATATAGCGTAACAGCTTGCCGACTTCTCTTGGATCGGTCAGGGCCGCACGATGTTTGCGAGTCTTCGTGACGGGAGGCAGCGCGCCTTTTACGATTTGTACGGGATCACTTTCAACCTTATCGATGAAAACAGCGTATTTGAAAACCTGAGAACACAAAGAAGCAACCCTGTGGGCTGTCTCAATAGTTCCTTTGGATTCAATGCGTTGCAGTATCCGAAGTATGTCCTTGGGTGAAATCTCAGAAATGGGCTGAGAGCCTAAATATGGGAAAACGTGATTTGAAAGGCGTCCCTGATTTGTGCGGTAGGTCTTTTGCGTCCATGACTCTTGGTTCTTGTCCAGCCACATTTTGGCTACCAGCTCAAAAGTATCATTTTGCGCTTGAGTCTCGGCTTGCTTGGCTTCTTTGACCTTTTTAGGGTTCCGTCCGCTCTTTAAGGTCTTGGCGGCATTAAGATGTGCAAGACGGGCGTCAGCCAGACTTGTTTCAGGATAGGTTCCAAGACCCAACATAGTGGCCTTGCCTTCAAAACGATAACGATAACGCCAGAATTTTTTACCTGTAGGTTTTATCTCGATACAAAGACCGCCCTGATCTGCGAGGCGGTATATTTTTTCTTTAGGTTTGGCGTTCTTAACCTGTGTGGCTGTAAGGGGCATGCTTGTCTCCGTGTTTTGTGAGTATGACCAAAACTACGTACTCACCATACTCACAAATGTACTCACAATTGGTGAGTATGTCCACAGACCGCATGGGAGTGTATGGGACAAGCAGAAAAGAAAAAACCCTGTGTTTACAGGGCTTAAAGTGTCCTATGGGACATTAAATTTTTTTATTCTGGCGGGCAATACAGGATTCGAACCTGTGACCTTCAGCTCCGGAGGCTGACACTCTATCCAACTGAGCTAATTGCCCGCGCAGAACGTTTTACTATCCATCACTAAGCTCATCTGTCAAGAAAAATCTATTAAATTCGTGTGATATTCATCGTGCTGCAATCTGATTGAAATTTTCATAAGCAGATTGGATGATCATAATTTATTTGATTATTATGTTTTGACTATCGAGTATGTCTTTTAAAATTCAAATAATTTTCTGAATGTGACATTTAGGTTGATGAAAATGTCACAATTTATTGACTCAAGTGGTTTGATTGAGTAATTTCGAAAATAACTTTTTCGGAATCGCTTACAGTGTGTTCGTTGTTGTTCATAATTGCTCAACTTGAAGCTGATTCCATATGGGGTGGATTATTTTCTTTTGAACCTTTTTGAGGTTGAGGGTGCTATGAAGATCAAATTGCTTATTGGCGTTGTGGTTTGCGCATTTTTGGGGGCGTTGTCAGTTTTTGCTGCCGCTGAACTTGTCAGTGATCCGGGATCTATTTCATTGGTCACAGCTGTTGTTGTTTTTGCAGTTGTCCTGCTGGGCGGGGGAATTACTGTTCAGGTGGTTGCCGGCAGTGCTTCTAATGAAGCGGACGGAATTATGAATTATTTAAAAGGAGTTTCTGAAGGAGATTTTAATTCCAACAGACCTGAGTGCGCTGAAAGTGAATATGGCCGCATGGGTGAACAGCTTTGCAGTACTATTGATGTTTTGAAAAAAAGGATCGGATTCGCAGAAGGTGTGCTGAATGCTATCGCAGAGGCATATCCTTTTATGACCTGTGATGCTGAAGCAAAGGTTAACTTTGTTGGTAGCAGGCTTTTCAAGATTTCAGGAAAAAAAGGTAAACCTGAAGAGTACTATGGTCTGACTACCGGCGGTTATGTTTATGGTGATAATTCTCGGAAAACACGCACTGACCGTGTTGTAAGCGAAGGTATCAGGATCGAAGGTGAAACTTCTTTTGAAGGTGAAAGAGGGCTTCATGAATTGCAGTTTTCCGGTGAGCCCTTTTATGACCTTGATAATGAGTTGTGTGGTGCATTGACTATTTATTTTGATCTCACTGAGGTGAAACAGCAACAGCGGGAGATTCAGGAAAACGCCGAGCGCGTAGCAAGTGTTGCCGCTGAACTCGTAGATATAACAGGACAGGTCAATTCCGCTGCCGGGGTAATTGCTTCCCAGATTGAAGAGGCTTCTAAGGGGGCTGCTGTACAGTCTGAGCGAATTACCGAAACTGCTTCAGCCATGGAAGAGATGAACAGCACCACCCTTGAGGTTGCGCGTAATGCCCTTGATGCTGCTGAAAATGCTACCTCCGCTGCGGATAATGCTCACGAAGGGCAGAATGAAGGCCGCAGACTTGTCGAATCCATAGAAACCATGAATACACATGCTACCAATCTTGGTACCTTTATGGGGGATCTGGGTAAGCAGACTGATTCTGTGGGCAGTGTTATCACAGTTATTCAGGATATTGCCGATCAGACTAACTTACTTGCTTTAAACGCTGCGATCGAGGCTGCCCGTGCCGGTGAGGCTGGGCGCGGATTTGCAGTTGTTGCTGATGAAGTCCGCAAGCTTGCGGAAAAGACCATGACCGCCACCGATGAAGTGGGTAAGGCGATCAAGGCAATTCAGGATGGAGCGCAACGTTCCATTGAAGGTGTTAAGCTTGCAAGTGATGCCGTGGGGCAGTCAACTGAAATTGCACATAGCTCCGGGCAGACTCTTGAAAGAATCGCTGAAATAGTGAACGGTACTTCTGATCAGGTTCAGTCCATAGCCACAGCTGCTGAGCAGCAGTCTGCCACCAGTGAGGAGATTAACCGGGCAGTTGATGACATCAATTCCATTGCCTCACAGACGGCGGAAGGCATGCATGCCGCCAATGAAGCCAGTTCCGAGTTGGTCAGGATGAGTGATGAACTTAACACTTTGATTAAACAACTTTCTTCCTAGTACGGTCCCGTACTCCATTGTCCGAAGCAGGCCGCATTGTTTATTCAATGCGGCCTGTTTCACTTTTAACGAGATGCTTTCTTGACCGGATAGTTGAACCATTATATCTCGGCATAAATAATAAATGAGGTGTTGTGGTGCAGAATTTTAAGTTGTTTTGGGTTTTTATGATTTTAGGCCTTTCGGCAGGGTGCACCTCCATTGAAGTTGTTAACGAACCTGTTCCTGAGATTCTTGAGGCTGATAAAGTTTGCATCATAGTGCATGATGATACTAGAGAAACGTTTAAAACAACGCTTAAAGAATGGTTAAGAGAGCAGGGAATAACCCCGGACATTTATCCTCAAGACAGTTCTGAGGATGTTTGTGAATGGACATTAAAATATGAGGGGCGGTGGTCGTGGATCGTTGCTCTGTATTTAGCTGATGCAAAGATTACAGCTTATAATGATGGATATGAAGCCGGGCGCGCTTGGCTGGAAGTAGGGAAATGGGATGGCCACAAATGGGAAGACGGGAAAGGGCGTATCTACAAATTGATGGATATGCTTTCCGGTAAAGTGGACCATTACGAGCTGCCCATGAAAAATAAGGATTTGGAAAAATAATATTTTTTGAAATCGTACGAATGAACCGTCTCTTTTCACGAAGGGACGGTTTTTTTATTTCCTTAAATCGTGAGATGTGAGCTGAAATATGCTATCCTTAAAATGAGACCGAATAATCTCAGCAAGGAGAGTAAATATGGCAGTCAGTTGGGGAGTCAGGATCAGGGTATTTATTCTTTTCATTTTGGGCTCAATTTTGTTTTTTCCGGGGGCGTTACTGATTGTTGCCGGATTTTTAGAACCGGATACTACCTCAGATGATGCGCTGGCCATGTTTTTTATGGGTGGCTTACTCAGTTTTTGCGGTCTGCTGATCTGGTGGGTGATGCGCAAAATGTATCGCCGGGGCACGCGCAGGGCAGCTTATATACGTACGCAGGAAGATGAAGGCATGATGATGGGAATGGGCATGGCGCATATGCATAATATGGCTGCTATGAACGCTATGGATGAGCAGGTAGATGCAAGCTCCGTTGATACCGATATTGATTCCGGTGCTGATTTCGATTCCGGGGGTGATTTTGATATCGGGGATTGATCAGCGGGATTTATTCAACAGTTGCGCGTAGGCGTGGGCTGTGAGTCCGTAGACGCTTTTGAACTGACGGTTGAAATGCGAGAGGTCGTAGAAACCGCAATTTAACATTACAGCATATAATTCTTCACCTTTATCAAGGAGCTTCTTGGCTTGCTCTGTCCTGCAACTGAGAAAGAACTGATAGGGCGAGAGGCCTTTAATTGCTTTGAACTGGCGGATGAAGTGGAATTTCGACATTTGCACTTCCTTGCATATTTCATCCAGCTTAAGCGGTGCTTCGAAACTGTCGTGCATCATTTCAACAGCGCGGCGCACGGCTTTATAATTTCGGGGCACTTTTCTTTTTTCAACGCTATTTGCCGCCCGGTCTATTACGTTCATGATCAGTTCACTGGTCAGCATGTCGCCTTTTCCCGATTCAATGGAACGGGTCAGGTTGATTATGTTTGCGGCCAGTTTCTGATCCTTAATTATCGGGGTTGAGAACTTTAACACGTCTTTTCTGCCGGATACTTTTTCAAATAGTTTCCGGGGAATGTATGTCATTACATATTCCAGACCTGTCTCGTCGCCGGAGCAGCCGTCATGCAGCTGCTCCGGGCTGAAAAGCATGATTCCGCCCGGTTTTGAATAAAGCATTTCACCTTCCAGCCAGTATTTTTGAATTCCGGTCAGGGTTACTCCGATGGCGTATTCCTCATGGGAGTGTTTCCTGTACTTGAATTCATCAAATCTGGCCGAAAGTACGGTCAGGTCGTCATGATGTGTGTAGTTGAATTCCCGCATGGCTTGAGTTGTTATATAAAATTTTGGAGTCCTGATATGGACCATGCACAATAGATCATTGTCAGCGACAAAATGATATTGGCCTGTTTCTGGTAGGGGCGCAGGTAACGGCGAAAAAGCGTTCCTAGTACGACCCATGAACTGTAGGCACAAAATCCGATAAAAGTCAGTATAGCCACGAACAGGGCGATGTCCAGAGGGTCTGAAAATGCGGGGATCACGAAACTGCCGATTACGGTCAGGGTGAAGAGAACAACTTTAGGGTTGATGAACTGCATGGTGAACCCGGTCATGAAACCACCGCTCTGGTCTGATTTTCCGCCATCGTCCATGTGCAGGATTTTCCATGCAAGATAGAGCATGTATGTTGTCCCGATGATAGCCATGATGGTTTGGACCTGTGGGATTATGCTAAACAGATAGCTGTTCAGTGCTGCGGAAAGGCTGAGCAGGAGACCGAATGCAACAGTTGCCCCGGCTACGAATTCAAGGGCTTTCCTGTAGCCATGATTTTGTGCTGTGGAAAAGATTACGATATTAGATGGCCCGGGGGTAAAAGTTACCACTATGCTGTAGGCCAGAAATGCTGCTAAATTCATTGATTCCTCCATACTGGTTTTCATTGTGATCTGAAGATCGCATGGGGAGGAGTTTATTGAATAGTACAAAGTTGCTCAGGCTGTGATGTCTTGAGTTTAGCGCAGACATCCTCCATCGCTGCAACGGCTGAGTTCTTCACGATCGTGAATCTTTATTTCTGTGCCGTTAACGTCAATCAGGCCGCCCGCGCTCATTTTTTTCATGGTTCGGGAAAGGGCTTCCGGGGTAATTCCGATGATCTTGGAAAGTTCACGGTAGGAAATGTCCATATTCACAAGTCCGCTTATTTCCCGGCTGAGGAAATAGGCTGCGAGCCTTGAGGGTACTTGTTTGAGCGCAAGTGAATCAATCATTTCCATAGCGTCTTTAAGTCTTCTGGACATGACCCGCATCATTTGCATCAGGATGGTTGGATCTTCTTGTACCAGTTTTTCATATTCAGCAGGGTTGATGAAAAGTACCCGGCTGTCTTCCAGTGCGCTCATGTTTGCCGGGAGGACTCCGTCTGAAAAGACCGAGCATAAACAAAACGGTTCACCGGGGCCGAATACGAAAATCGTTTGTTCTTTGCCCTCGTCCGATATCTTGAAAAGCTTAACTTTTCCCGTAAGTAGGATGTGAAGTCCTTTTGAGGTCTTGTCCTCGCTGAAGAATACGGATTTCTTGGGAATTTCATTTATGACAGCATGGCCGGAAAGTCTTTCCAATTGCTCTTTCTTTAATTTCGTAAAGAGTGCCAATTCACTGATTTCTTTTTCAATCTGCTTTCTGGTCATGATTAGTCCAATTAAAATACGTACTGTTGATCGAGGTCAATGCCCGGCTTGATTCTGTGGTTTAGTTTTTAATTCATGAGAGCGGGGTAGGGCAACGAAATGAATATTAAAGTATTGGAGTAAAGATATGTGGACTATTTTACAGAAAATTACAAAGAATTTAATTGTAGCCATTCCATTAATGATGCTTGCCGGGTTTCTTTATGGTTTAAGCTTTGATCCTGCATGGCTTAAGTCCATGATTATTCCTTTCACCTTTTTGATGGTTTATCCCATGATGGTTACCCTTAAATTAAAGAAAGTGTTTGAGGGCGGTGATGGCAAGGCTCAGTTTCTGACTCAGTTGATCAACTTCGGGATTGTCCCTTTTGTAGCTTACGGATTCGGTATGTATTTCTTTGCTGATAAACCATACATGGCTCTTGGGCTTCTTTTAGCCGGACTGGTTCCGACCAGCGGTATGACTATATCATGGACCGGATTTGCTAAGGGTAATATGTCGGCTGCGGTTAAGATGACTGTTGTAGGCTTGATTGCCGGATCTTTGCTTACTCCTTTTTTTGTAAAGATGCTTATGGGAACTTCCATTGAAATTAATTTGATGGCTGTGTTTAAGCAGATTGTATTTATTGTTTTCCTGCCCATGACACTTGGTTTTTTGACCCAGAGGATTCTGGTGGGACGGTATGGTCAGGCTGAATTTCAGAAGTCTGTCGGCCCAAAATTCCCGCCGCTTTCAACTCTTGGTGTGCTTGGGATCGTGTTTGTCGCTATCGCATTGAAAGCAAAAACCATTGCATCGGCACCGGAAGTTCTGTTGAGTATTTTTGTGCCGCTGTTGATCCTTTATGGTTTCAATTTTGTTTTGAGTACCTTGGTCGGTAAAGTCTTTCTGTCGCGTGGTGATGCCATCGCCCTTGTCTATGGCTCGGTAATGCGCAATCTCTCTATTGCGCTGGCTATTGCCATCAATGCCTTTGGTCCCCAGGGTTCTGATGCGGCTTTAGTGATAGCTGTTGCATATATTATTCAGGTCCAGTCTGCGGCGTGGTATGTACGCTTTACTGATAGGATTTTTTGGGAAAATAAGCCTGCAAAATTTGCCTGTCAGGGTTGATAGTTTTTGTGGAAAGAGCACCGTGGAAGTGCTCCGGAGAACTTAATAAGCTTTGTCCTTTTGGGCAGGGCTTATTTTTTTAAATTAATGTTTGACATTGAGAATCGTTTTCAATATCTTCTATTCAACCAACACGGTTAGTAAATTTTCCAAAACCAATTTGAATATATTTCAGGAGATTATTATGTGCAAACTCGGAAAAGCGTGGGAACTGAACAGAGAAGGTATGCAGGCTTGTAATAAAGGAGATTTTAAAAAAGCTGAAACCAATCTTAAGGCCGCGATCAAGATGTCGCAGTGCAAGTCCAAGAAAATCCACCGGGCAACCTTGCATAATAATCTTGCCGTTGTATTGCAGATGTCCGGCAAAGTGGAAGAAGCTGTGCTTGCCTATGATCTTGCCATAGGTTTTCTCAATCCGGATCATAAAGGGCAGGCGGCCTTGATTGAACGTTTTGAATCGAAAAGGGATGGTCTCAAGCTGAAACTTGCGGCATAGAATTTTTAAATACGCATCTCCTCCTTGCTATTGGCGAAATTCCGTTACGGGGTTTCGCCTTTATATTTAATGATAAGAAGTGCGGTTTTGGTTTAGGCAGTGTTTTTTACGGGATATTAAAGAAATCTGCTCATTATTTGCGCATGAACTCCCTTAAGGGGGTTGACTTTGTGGAGAAACTGCCTAAATAATCCCAGTTCTTTTGTTGGAATAATGTGAAAGACTTCACGTTGACCGACTCAAGCCAAAGTACACAACTGCCGTAGCGGTTTCGCATGGCGGATATATTTTCTAGGAGGATGCCTAAGATGGATTTTAATATTGAAGAAGTTTCAGCGGTAGAGAGAGAGATTAAAGTTGATGTTCCTGCTGAGGAAGTTGGTGCAGCTCTGGACGCAACCGTTGCTTTGTACAAGATGCAGACCCCGGTTAAAGGTTTCAGAAAGGGTAAAGTGCCCGCATCTGTTATTCAGTCCAAGTACAAAACACAGATCATCAGCGAAGCTACCACTGACCTGATCAACTACCAGATCAACGAAATCCTCAACGGCGAGTCCTTTGTTCCGGTTTCCAAGATCGATGTTGACGCCAAGGAACTGGTTCGCGGTGAAGATTTCAAATACACCATTAAGTTTGAAATCGTTCCTGAATTCGATACTCCCGGCTATCTCGGTCTTTCCGTTGAAGAAGAGCGTGCTGAAGTTTCTGAAGATGAGCTCAAGGACGTTGAAACCAGACTGCTCCAGTCCATGGCCAAGATCGCTCCCATTGAAGACGATCGCCCCGCTAAGGACGGCGAACTCGCTTCCGTAACTTTCTCTGCAGAAATGGACGGCGAGCCCATTCCCGGCGTGCAGGCTGACAACTTTGACCTGCCCATCGGTGAAGGTCACTCTCTTGAAGAGTTTGAAGAATTCGTCAAGACCCTGAAGACTGGTGAGTCCGGTGAAACCGACATCACTTTTCCCCAAGATTTCATCAACGCCGACCTTGCTGGCAAGACTGCAACCATGAAGGTTACTGTTCACGCGATCAAAGAACGCAAAATGCCTGAACTCACTGACGATATCGTTAAGCAGGCAGGCGGTTTCGAGTCCGTTGAAAAAATGCGTGAAATCGTTAAACAGTCTTACTCTGCAAACCGTAAGCAGCTCAACAAGTCTGCCGCACAGACCAAGCTGGTCAGCGGTATTGTAAAAGAACTTGACTTCCAGCTGCCTCCTTCCCTTATGGAAGACCGTCTTGAGCGTATGGTTGCTGATGTTATCGGCCGCGCAGAACGTGCCGGTAAAAGCTTCGATTCTCTTGGTAAATCCATGGAAGAGCTTCGCGATGAACAGCGTCCTGTAGCTGAAGAGTCAGTACGTACTGAAATCTTCCTGCTCACCGTTGCTAAGCGTGAAGAACTCGAAGTTCAGCCCCAGGAAATTGAAGGTGCTCTCTACCAGATCGCACAGCAGACCCAGCAGGACCTTAGCTCTGTTAAGTCCTACTACGAAGAGAATAATCTCCTCATTCCTCTTAAGGACAGACTGCTTGCTGACAAGGCTGCCGAGTTCATCTACGAAAACGCCGATGTTACTGAAATCGATCCTGTTAAGAAGGACGAAGAGTAATCTCGACCGGTTGAATAAATATGTAAGGCGGCGCGGTTCTCTGACCGCGCCGCCTTTTGATTTTTTTTTGAAAACGGGTTGTGAATAATTCTATATGCGGTTAACAGTGTGTAAAATTTAGCCCGCCGGATTTGTGCTTGTACTCAAGCCTTCAAATGATTAGGATGAATTGTTAAATGATTATCCGTTCCGATTCGGGCGGTTTTTTCCGTTAATTTGAATTCCCTTTTATAAATAAATATTTCCGGGAGATATAGATGTCTGGAACCATACCTATTGTTGTTGAAACTACCGGGCGCACAGAGCGCGCTTACGATATTTATTCCCGTCTTCTCAAGGATAGAATCATCCTGCTCAGCGGTGAAGTTAATGACCATGTAGCCAGTGTAATCTGCGCGCAGCTTCTCTTTCTGGAATCCGAGGATCCGGAAAAAGAAATTTACATGTACATCAACTCCCCCGGCGGCGTCGTAACTGCCGGTATGGCTATTTACGATACCATGCAGTACATCTCTGCTCCGGTGGCAACCCTGTGCATGGGACAGGCCGCCAGCATGGGCGCATTCCTGCTCAGTGCAGGTGAGAAAGGGCAGCGTTATTCCCTGCCGCACAGCCGCATCCTTATTCACCAGCCTCTGGGTGGTGCACAGGGTCAGGCTACTGACATTGATATTCAGGCTAGAGAAATTTTAAGACTTAGAAAATCCCTCAACTCTATCATGGCCGAGAATACCGGCAAAACAGCAGAAGAGATTGAGAAGGATACTGATCGCGATAACTTCATGTCCGCCGAAGAAGCCGTTAAATACGGTCTCATTGATAAGGTTCTGGAGAATCGCGGAAATATTGAATCCAAGGAAGGTTAATTCCTGATGAGTAATGAAAACCAAGGTTCAGGACAGGACCTTCATTGCTCCTTTTGCTCCAAGTCTCAGGATGAGGTGCAGCGACTGATCGCCGGGCCTGATGTTTACATCTGCGACGAGTGTGTCCAGCTTTGTAATGACATCATGGCTCAGGAAGCGGTCGGTGAGGAGTTTGATGCAGGTACGCTCCTGTCACCACAGGAAATCAAAGAATTGCTTGATGAATATGTTATCGGTCAGGAACATCCTAAGAAGATTCTGGCTGTAGCGGTTCATAATCATTATAAACGTGTGCAGTACACTCAGGCCTGCGGCAATGACGATATTGAAATCGATAAGAGCAATATCCTGCTGATCGGGCCTACCGGTTCCGGTAAGACCCTGCTGGCCCAGACTCTGGCAAGAGTTCTTAAAGTTCCCTTTGCCATTGCGGATGCCACCACACTGACCGAAGCCGGTTATGTGGGTGAGGATGTTGAAAACATTCTCGTGCAGCTTTTGCAGAATGCCGATTATGACATTGACGCCGCATCGCGCGGAATCATCTACATAGATGAGATCGACAAAATTTCCCGCAAGGGAGACAGTCCTTCCATCACCCGCGATGTTTCCGGTGAAGGTGTGCAGCAGGCACTGCTCAAGATTATTGAAGGAACCGAAGCCAATATTCCTCCCAAGGGTGGGCGTAAGCATCCCCAGCAGGAATTCATCAGGCTCGATACTTCCAATATTCTGTTTATCCTCGGCGGTGCGTTCATCGGTCTGGATACCATTGTGCAGCAGCGCATGTCCGGTTCCGGTATCGGCTTTGGTGCCAAGGTAGAGCAGAAGTCCGATAAGGGCATCAGCGAGCTTTTCTCCAAGGCAGAGCCGGCGGATCTGGTCAAGTTCGGTCTTATTCCCGAATTTGTCGGCCGTATCCCCGTGCAGACAGCTCTTTCCGAGCTCACCGAAGACGATCTGGTGCGCATCCTTCAGGAGCCCAAGAATGCTTTGGTCAAGCAGTATAAGAAGATGTTTGAACTGGACAGCGTCCGTTTGACTTTTACTGCCAACGCTATGAAGGCCATTGCAGCCAAGGCTGTTGAGCGTAAAACAGGTGCCCGTGGTCTGCGCAATGTTCTTGAGTCCATTATGCTGGACATCATGTATAAGCTCCCCTCCATGACTGGAGTTAAAGAGTGCGTTATCAACAAAAGTGTGGTTGAGAATGGGTTAGAACCCATTTTGTTCTTCCATAATGAAGTCAAAAGCGCTTAGTCAGAATATACGTTAGTCTTCAGTTAAGCCTCCGGTTCCTTTGGGACCGGAGGCTTTTTTCTTTATGCAGGGTTTGCCGGAAATTTTATTATGAGAAAGGATGTTTTTTATCATATGGGATTGGCTTTATCCGAGTAATGGCGTATGAAAAATTTAATTTAAATATTATATTTCTCAGGTCGGCCAGCACATGAAAAAGATTCTTGTACTTAATGTTTTTGCTCTGTTTATTTGTGCCTTTTTGCACCCTGCGATTTCGCACGCCAAGCCTCAAGTCTTGCTTATCAGTTCCTACCACCCCGGATTTCCGACTTTTTTTAAGCAGATTAATGGACTTAGATCTGTGCTTGATCCGGCTGGGGTTCATCTTGATGTGGAGTTCATGGATTCCAAGCGGTTTATGAATAAAAAGAATCTTATTGCTTTCCGCAGACTGTTAAAGATGAAACTCGCGTCATTGGATAAGTATGATGTTGTTGTTACTTCTGATGATAATGCCTTGAATTTTGTTGTTAAAAATAAAAAGGATCTTTTTCCTGCTACTCCCATTGTTTTTTGCGGGGTGAATAATCAGTCTTTGGCCCGCTCAATGAATATTAATGAAAATATAACCGGTGTAATTGAGGCTGTTTCCATAAGTGATAATATTCAGGCTGTTTCTGATTTAGTGCCGGGACTTAAAACTATCTATTTAATTGTGGATTCAACACCCAGCGGGCAGGCCGATTTAGAACAGGTGAATAGCCTCAATGATGATTTCCCGGAGATAAAGTTTGTTGAAATTCCCCTGAAAAGGATGAACTGGGCGGAAATGGAAGAGATATTGGGCAGGCTTCCGAATGAGACTGCCGTTCTTCTTCTTTCTGCATATCGTGATAAAGATGGTGTTTCACTGTCGTTTGAAGAAGGGTTGCAGAAAATCATATCAAGCAGCAGTCGTCCTGTTTTTCATCTTTATGAGCATGGCATAGGGGCCGGGATTATTGGTGGTAAGGTTATATCGCATCATGAACAGGGTGTTGTCGCCGGGCGTATTGCTCTTGATATTTTGAACGGAACTCCGGTGAAGGATATTCCTGTAGTGGAAGGAATAGATGCCAATAAATTTATCTTCGACCGTATTGTACTTGATCGATTTAAGATTAGGGATTCCGGTCTGCCTGCCGGCAGTTTCATCGTAAATGAGTCTGAGTCTGTGTGGGGCGCGCATAGAATTGAGATTCTTACCGGGCTGTTCATTATTGCTGTGCTGCTTGTTTTTTCAATTGCTTTATCCATGGCCTATTTAAAGTTGCGCCGAACACAGGAAATGGTCCGTGAGAGTCGGGAGCGTTTTGCACTTGCTATGGCTGCTAATAAGGATGGAATCTGGGATTGGAATATTGAAACAGACGATGTTTATTACAGCCCCGGATATAAGGCCATGCTCGGTTATAGTGAAAACGAGCTTCCTTCCCATGTTGATTCATGGGTTGACCTTATACATGAAGATGATCGTAGTCGTGCCTTTGAAGTGAATAATAGGTGCATTAATAATGAGATAGAAAATTTTGAAGTTGAATTTCGTATGCAGGCCAGAGATGGCAACTGGCTGTGGATTCTCGGGCGTGGCAATGCAGTGGAAAGGGATGAGACCGGGAAGGCTGTACGAATGATTGGCACCCATACAGACATCACCGAATTGAAAAGCTCTCTTGAGGAAATCAGGTACCTGCGTAACCAACTAAAGAGCATTATTGACTCCATGCCGTTTATTCTGATCGGCCTGAATAGCAAAGGACAGGTTACCCGTTGGAACAGGAAGGCTTCGGAAGTAGCCGGTATCAGTGATGAACAGGCTGTAGGAAAGCAGGTGGCTGATGTTTTCCCCCGTCTGAGCCCGTATATGGAACATGTCAGGGAGTCTTTGCGTGATCGTGAAATTTGGACTGATCCCAGAGTCGCGCGCAGGGAAAATGGAAACATTTTTTATGATGACATCATGATTTATCCTATTTGTTCCGGGGAACAGGACGGTGTTGTCGTACAGATTGAAAATGTTACCGAACGTGTCCGGCTGGAAGATATGCTGGTTCAAAATGAGAAAATGCTTTCAGTGGGAGGCCTAGCGGCAGGTATGGCCCATGAAATTAATAATCCATTGGGAATCATTGCTCAGGGAGCCCAGAATATAACAAGGCGCGTTTTAGGTGATCTGCCGGCGAATCAAAAGGCAGCTGAGGCTAGAAATCTCGATCTTAATGAGTTGCACGGTTATATGAATGATCGGGATATTCCCAAAATTATTGAAGGGATTTCCGGTGCGGTGGACCGTGCTGGAAAAATAGTAAGAAATATGCTCAGTTTCAGCCGTAAGAATCAGGATAGTTTCAGAGAGCATAATGTTTCAAAACTCTTAGACAGAACAATTGAGCTTGCTGGCAACGAGTACGATCTTTCAACTAAATATGATTTTAAAAAGATTGAAATTGTCCGCGAGTATGACTCTGATATATCGAGCGTTTTTTGTGAAGGAAGCGAGATTCAACAGGTCTTTTTGAATTTGTTAAAAAACAGTGCTCAGTCCATGAATGCAAAGCGGTACAGGGCTGGAGGACCGAAATTTATCCTCCGGGTCTTTGAGCAGGAGGGGTACGTAAATATTGAAATTGAAGATAACGGACAGGGGATTGATAAATCAGAGGGTAAGCGTATTTTTGAACCTTTTTATACCACCAAGAAAGTGGGTGAGGGCACCGGGCTTGGGCTGGCGATTTCATATTTCATTATAGCTGATCTCCATAGAGGGAAACTGGACGTTTCCTCTTCCCATGGAAACTGGACAAAGTTTGTTGTCTCGCTGCCTGTTAAACAATCTGTGTCCTCCTGATTTACAGGGGTAATTGCTTCTGATTATTTGCCGATAATTATTATGACTCTCTCCAGTTGTTTATTTTTAAATAATGTAATTAATAACAGTTTGTGGTTTGACAAAACGGATGCAGGTATTATTACATGTTTCTGTAGGGTTATCTGTTTTATTGTTTTTTTGAAATTTAATCGTTGCAGTTATTCATTTAACTGACGTGCTAAAATAACTTTTTTACCTGATTAGGTGTCCATCCTGTGAACGGATGTATTGTTTGTTCTCGTTTGGTTTAAAGACGTTTCCGGGTTAAAAGCAGGAGGATATATGTCGTCCACAGTTTTAGAAGGTGGCAATGAGTCCGCTGAACAAAATATTCTTCCGATGATGTCACTGCGGGAAGTTGTCATGTTCCCGCGTTCCATTGTGCCTCTTTTTGTCGGCCGCGAGTCTTCAATTAAAGCGATTGAAGAAGCCATTGCCGATTATGATAAGAAGATTTTTCTGGTCACTCAGGAGTTTCCCGAAAAAGAAAAACCCGAGCCTGAAGATCTTTTTCAGGTAGGGACTGTCAGTAAGATTCTCCAGATGCTCAGGCTTCCTGACGGCACTATTAAAGTGTTGTTTGAAGGGATGTATCGTGCCCGCTGGAATCCTGAATCCGGCGATGTTGTTTTCGGTGAAAATTTTCCGCTGGTAAATATTGACCGAGTGGATGATTTGCCTGCTGAAGAACATACCACCGAAGCTCTGGTCCGGTCTGTTCACGAAGCACTTGAAAAGTTCGGCAAGGTGAACAAGAAAATCGCACCTGAGACCATTCTGGCTATTTCAACTATCCGGGTTGCCGGAAAGCTGGCTGATTCAATCATGCCCCACCTCAAGGTGGAGTTTCTCAAGAAGCAGACAATTCTTGAGATGGTTGATCCCATCAAAAGGCTGGAAGCGGTTTATGAACTCCTGCTCGGTGAAATTGAAATCGTGTCCATTGAAAAGCGGGTCAAGAACCGCGTCAAAGGGCAGATGGAAAAGAACCAGCGCGAGTACTATCTCAATGAGCAGCTCAAGGCTATCAATAAGGAAATGGGCCGTGAGGATGACCCTCAAGCTGAGGCTCATGAGCTTGAAGAACAGCTCAATGAAAAGAATATGGAAGACGAATCCAGAGAGCGGGTACTCAAGGAAATTAAGAAGCTGCGTCAGATGGCTCCTTCTTCTGCCGAGTATACCGTTGTCCGCAACTACGTGGACTGGATTATGGAGCTTCCCTGGAACAAATATAAGAAGACCAAGCTTGATATAGCTGAATCCCGCAAGATTCTGGATGAAGATCATTACGGTCTTGAAAAGCCCAAGGAACGTATCCTTGAATATATGGCCGTGCAGTCTCTGGTGGATACCATCAAAGGCCCCATTCTTTGTTTTGCAGGTCCTCCCGGTGTCGGTAAGACATCCATCGCCCGCTCCATAGCTCGGGCCATGGGCCGCGAATTTGTGCGCCTCTCGCTGGGTGGAGTACGTGATGAAGCTGAAATCAGGGGACACCGCCGTACTTACGTGGGCGCGCTTCCGGGTAAAATTATCCAGTCCCTGAGACGTTGCGAATACAGCAACCCGGTGATCTGTCTTGACGAAGTGGATAAGATGAGTACCGATTTCAGGGGCGATCCTTCCGCGGCTCTTCTTGAAGTGCTTGATCCGGAGCAGAACGGAACTTTTAATGATCATTACCTTGATTTGGATTACGATCTCTCCAAGGTCTTTTTCATCACCACTGCAAACGATTTGCATTCTATCCCGCTGCCTTTGCAGGACAGGATGGAAATTATAAAGCTGCCCGGTTATCTCGAGACAGAAAAAGTGCATATTGCCAAGGACTTCCTGTTACCTAAGCAGGTCAAGGAACATGGTCTGAGCGAAGATAATCTCGCCATTTCTGATAATGCCATGATCGACATTGTCCGCACTTATACCCGTGAGGCCGGTGTCCGTAACCTTGAGCGCGAACTTGCTAAGGTCTGTAGAAAGACGGCAATGAAGATTGTTGAATCCGAAGATAAGAGCAAGAGTGTTCATGTTACTACCGCGAATCTGAGTAAGATTCTTGGAGTCTTTAAGTTTCGCCATGGAGCCAGTGAAGAGAAATCGCTGGTCGGTGTTTCCACTGGCCTTGCCTACACACAGGTGGGCGGCGAAATGCTCATGGTGGAAGTTGTGCTTATGCCCGGTAAGGGTAAAGTGGTTATTACCGGTAAGCTCGGTGATGTTATGCAGGAGTCAGCTCAGGCTGCGCTTTCATATATCCGCTCCCGTTCCGATCTGTTCGGGCTAAAGTCGAACTTTCATGAGAAGATTGATATCCATGTCCATGTGCCTGAAGGTGCCACTCCCAAGGACGGACCTTCTGCCGGTATTACTCTGTGTACGGCTATTGCTTCCGCTTTTCTGAATGTTCCGGTACGCCATGATCTGGCCATGACCGGGGAAATTACTCTGCGCGGACGCGTTCTGCCTATTGGCGGACTTCGTGAAAAACTGCTCGCTGCTCATCGCGGACTTTCCAAGACCGTACTCATTCCCATTGATAACAAGAAAGATCTTAAGGACGTGCCTGATGCAATCCTTAAGGATCTTGAGATCATTCCGGTGGAAAATATGGACGAAGTCCTCAGCTGCGCGCTGGACAGCCTTTCTGCGGAAGAGTTGTTCCGGGGGCGAGACAGTGCCTCCCCCATTGCGCTCAACCTGATCAAGGAAGAATATCAGGCTCAGCCGCATTAAGCTTGATTACACAAAAAATATTAAAAGGATGCTCTGTTTCAGGGCATCCTTTTTTTATATGCTGTTCAGGTGTGCTTCTTTTTGTGGTATGGGTAAGTATGGATAGTCGTTACAGAATATATAGGAAAAAGATGTATGAGCATTGGAGCAGGAGAGGGTTTGCTTTATTATTTGTGATCCTTTTTGTTTTGATGATTTATATCTGTTCTGAGGCGGCCGGGCACAACGATTTTAACCGAATATTGCAGCAGGCAATTAAAGAATTAAACGTCCCCGGTGCTGTGCTGATGGTTGAAAAACCTGATGGTGGAATTTTGTTCTATAGAGCCGGTATACGCCGAATGGGCAGCCGTAAACCCATGAGTAAAAACTTGAAATTTAGGGTGGGGAGCATAACTAAGACTTATGTCGCATCAATAGTGTTGATGCTGGCCAGCGAGGGCCGGGTTCAACTCGATACAGAAGTTCATGAAATTCTGCCGGAAATTGTTTCCAAGGACGAGCACGTTACTGTCCGCCATTTGTTGCAGATGAGAAGCAGTTTGAGAAATTTCACTGAAGATGCCCAGTTTTTGAAATTGTTCAGGGAAAGGCCATGGATGCATTGGACTCCGGAACATTTATTAAGTTTCGGTAATGAGGTTAATTACCGTTCTGGAAGGAAATTTGAATATAACAACTCTAATTATGTTTTATTGGGATTGATCATTGAGAAACTCACCGGGGACAGTTTTGAAAATCAGGTTTATGAGCGTATTCTTGCTCCGCTTAACTTAAAGTCTACATCCTTTCCGGTCAAAAGTGCCAACATTGCGGAACCATTTGCGAGGGGCCATGACTACAATCCTCAAACCGGAAAGGTGATTGATTTGAGCCTGAGAATTAATCCTTCATGGGCTTGGTGTTCAGGAAACGGAGTTTCAACGGTTTCGGATTTGATGAAATGGAATAAGGCATTTTTAAATGGATACGGACTTAGTAAACGTATTTTTGCTGAACAGATGGATTTTCAGCCGGTGGCCCGAAGAATTTCATACGGTCTTGGAGTGATGAACAAATATGATGCCGTGGGCCATAATGGAAATTTTGCCGGGATATACACAGCAGTGGCTTACAGGTATAATGGTTACTATTTTGTTATCCTGACCAATGGACAGGCAAAAGGAGGAGGGCGCAAAGCCACAGCCGAATCAATTTTTTGGCAACTGATAGATAAGTCGACTCTTTTTAATCAGTCTAAAAGCTGAAGTTGAACCCCAACCCCAATCCGAATACTCCGGGGTGCCCGTCGGGACCGTCGTGGGCCGGTGTATCCGGGCCGTCCAGACCGAAAATAAGTCCTGTACTCATCTCGTCACTGATATTTAGTCCGGTAATTATGTCGCTGAAGGATATTTCTTTTTCTACAGATGTAATGGTTTGTGCTTTTGCCTGCTTTGATTTTTCGGGATAACCGAAATCAGCAGCGTGAGCATTAACCAGTCCGAATAGCATCAGGGCTGTAGTTATGATGATTGATTTCCACATTTTCCACCTTCCCTTTTTAGTTGCGGAAATTTTATCCCCTCGTTGTATGAAATATTACAAAATATGGACCAAGTGGCCTGAAACTCATGAATTCAAGTGGATAGGGCTGTGGTAATTATTGTGTTTTAAACATGGTGGGAAAAATAATCGATTTTTTAACAATCGAAACCTCGTGGAAAGGAAAGTTTGTCCCAGCAAGAAGGGTAGGTCTGTTGTTTGTCAGCTAAGTATTGAGAGGCTCTTCTTTTTTCAGAAACGAACCAATTGGGTCGGAATTTAAGATATTGTTTTCTAAAACGATCAAGTGTTGTTCTTATTATGATTCAATTCGAAAATAAATTTTTATTTTTAATTTTATTATTCTTATTATTTTTAATTGAATTCCAGATTGTTACAATTGTGTTACGATTGTTTTCTGATAGCTTTTTGAAAAACACCCATTGACAATACTTCCAAACACTTTAAAAGTTGGAAAAATTTTTTGCATAAAGCAAAAATATTGTGTTGTTGCTGTGGGTTTTGAAGGTCTCCATTTTGGAGACGGAGGATCACATAAGATGCGGGCTGATCCTGCCTGAGCTTCGCAATTACCTATATGCAATGTTGCATTGTGAACTTTCGTGGATATGCGGCGTGGAGTGATGCCGGATGTTTGCGTGAAGGGAGCATTACAGCTTTCATGTCCGGTTTTCGGCATGAGGCATAACTCGAAACGGTAAGGAATGTGATTATGTTAAGAAGGATTGTTCGCCCGTTGGTTCTGGCTGTCTGTCTGGCAATGGTAGCGGCTACCGCATTTGCCGGTGCGCCCAAGTATGTATTTTACTTCATTGGTGATGGTCTTGGACCCACACAGCGTATGGCTGCTGAGCTGTACAACAAAATGGAAAAGAATGACGCTGACGCTAAGCTGGTCATGAACACTTTTCCTCAGTCTGCACTGGTTACCACCTATTCCGATAACACCCTGATCACCGACTCCGCAGCTGGCGGAACCGCTCTGGCCTGTGGTTACAAAACCACTAACGGTTATGTCGGTAAACTTCCTGACGGAACTGATGTTAAGTCCATTGCTGAAGCAGCAAAGGATAAAGGCTATGCAGTAGGTATTGTTACTTCTACTCGCCTGACTCATGCTACTCCTGCTTCCTTCTCCGCTCACAACCCTGATCGTAACGCAGCAAATGAAATCGCTGTAGATCAGGCTGATTCCGGTTTTGATTTCTTTGCAGGCGGCGGCTACCGTCAGTATGTTGCAAAGGACAACGCACAGGGCCTTAAGTCCAAGCGTAAAGACGACAAAGACGTTGTTAAAATGTTCGCTGATAAAGGCTACAAGACTTTCGTTGGTGACTCCACCCGCGATGCATTCCGCGCTTACAAGCCCAAGAAAGGCGAAAAAGTTTTCGCAGCTCTGACATACAGCCACCTTCCTTACGAAGTTGACCGCCGTAACAGCAAGCTCACCGAAAACAAACTTCCTGCTCTGGTTGAACTGACCGAGAAAGCTGTTCAGTCTCTTGATGCTCAGGACAAGCCTTTCTTCCTGATGGTTGAAGGCGGCCGTATTGACCACGCAGCTCACGCTCACGATCCGACCTCCACTATTCTGGATACCATCGCTATGGATGAAGCAGTTGCAGTTGCATACGAATTCTACAAGAAACACCCTGAAGAAACTCTCATCGTAACTGCTGCCGACCACGAAACCGGTGGTGTTGCTCTGGGTATCTCCATGGACTCCAAAGGTTACTTCCTGAACCTCAAAGAACTCGAAAAAGTTCAGGTTTCTGCTGAAGATAACCTCGATAAATACTACAACAAGCTCTGTAAGAAAGAGTCTGATCTTAAAAAACGCCACGCTGCTTTCATCGCATACGTTGAAAAACAGTGGGGCCTGACCGATCGTACTCCTTCTGAAGACAAAATCCTTGCTGACGCAATGGTTGTTCAGGATAAAAACCAGCACCTCCCCGCGGACAAGCAGACCAACTACGGTTACGCTTACACCCCGACCATGTGTGCTGTTACCGACCTGATCTCTCAGCGTGCACGTATGTTCTGGTCCTCTTTTGTTCACACTGGAACTTTTATTCCTGCAACCTCCATCGGTGTGGGGGCTGAAAGATTCACCGGGTTTATCGATAACACCGATATCCCCAACCGTATGGCTGAAGTCATGGAAGTTAAACTTTCTGACATCAAGCACACCGATTCCAAGGCTCTGTTGGGTGATACCTTCGGTCCTCAGACAAAATACTCCAAGATTCCCTACAACAAATAGTTGTTACGGATAAAAGGCATATTTGTTTATGATTTAAAGGTCCCCGCATGAGCGGGGGCCTTTTTCCATATTAAGAGGTATCCATGAAAAGGTTTATATCCCCGATTTTTTTTATCCTGATGATCGTCGGCATTATCGGATTGTTACAGTCTGAGAATTCCGGTCCTGACCTGAATACCGGCATGCACGAGTTGCGTGCTACTGTTACCGCAGTGAATAATGAAGCCCTTGTTGAGATGGGTACAGCCCGTATCGGCGGGCAGCATGTTACTGCCATTTTGCAGGAGGGGGAAGCCAAAGGGCAGACTGTAACCGGGCCGAACCAGTTGACCGGACAGCCGGAGATGGACGAGATTTTCCATCCCGGAGACACAATCCTCATGGCTGTTCGGATCAATGACGGAAAAGCCGTGGAAGCACGAGCTGTGAACCAGTTCCGTCAGGGCTGGGAGCTGGCTCTGTTCGGTCTGTTTGTTATTATTCTACTGATATATGCCCGTTCAATCGGCTTGAAAGCTCTGTTCAGTTTTATCACCAGTTTTTATATTATCTGGAAATTTTTTATTCCCGGCCTGCTAAGTGGAGGTAACCCCATTCTGCTGACCGTAATTACTCTTACTTTGCTGACCGTAGTCATTATTACCTGTGTTGCCGGATTTTCACGGGTCACAGTGGTGGCTACAATGGGCACTCTCTGCGGTTTGCTGCTGGCCCTGACCCTGACCCTCTTTTTTGGTGAAAAGCTTAAACTGGCAGGTATGACCGCGCCATTTGCGACCATGCTGATCTTTTCAGGGCACTACACACTGGATCTGCTTGATATATTTTATGCTTCGGTCATTCTCGGTGCTTCCGGTGCAGCCATGGATATTGCCATGGACGTTGCCGCTTCCATGAATGAGGTTCTGGATAAAAAACCGGATATCACCCGTAATGAATTGATTGCATCAGGCTTTAACGTGGGGCGCATGGTTACGGGAACCATGACTACAACTTTGCTGCTGGCCTATTCCGGCGGCTATCTGACCATGCTCATGCTTTTTGTTACCAAGGAGACATCATTTACCCGCATGCTTAATTTTAAGCTTGTGGCGGCGGAGATCTTCCGTACGCTGGTGGGGAGTGTCGGGTTGGTACTGGTTGCGCCGATTACGGCCATACTGGCAGGATTTATTTTATGCGGAGTCAAGGAAGTAAATAAGTCTTCTAACTAAAAAATCCCGGACAAGTAATTGTCCGGGATTTTTTAGTTTTACAGGATAAAATAAATTTTATTTATTTCAGCTTGTTGCTGATGTTGTTCTTGATCCAGCGTCCATCCCACCATTCAATGGGATTGACCGGGATACCGGCGCAGATGACACCGTAGTGCAGGTGGTCACCACCGGCCATACCTGTGGCACCTGTTTTACCGATGACCTGCCCCTTGGCGACCATATCGCCGGGTTCCACACTGATCTGGCTCAGGTGGGAGTAGAGGGTCTGCAACCCGAGACCGTGGTCGATAATTACAGCATTGCCGTAGATGCCGAAATCGGATTCTGCAAGTACAACTCGTCCGTTGTTCGCCGCAGGGATAGGAGCTTGGCGCGTGCTGGCAAGGTCGATTCCCAGATGGGTCTGTTTGTCGATGCCCTTTCCGGCATAGTAGTATGTGCGTTTGTCGCCGAAGTCTGCACGGGTGGCGGCATTGGGCAGACGCTTGAATTTTCCTTCGAAGAGGAAAGTAGGGGAGGTGTCTTCAGCCACACGGTGAAGTTCAGCCCTGTTTTTCTTGCGCAGTTCACGGTTTACCTTCAGGAAAAGCTGAACCTGACTGGGCAGGCCGGGGAAATCGCCTTCAAACTGGGGCATCTTGGTATTCAGAAAGCGGTCGGAAATATTAATGCGGTCATGACGGTATTTCTTGCCGTTGGCGTGGTACCAGAATGATCCCTTGCGCATATTTCCAGCTTCATCTTCTGCAATCAGCACCGGATTGAAATCTTTCTTGTCAGTGTAGTAGGGCATGGCAAATAAACAGGCGTAGGTTCCGTCCGGCTGTTTGTGGCCCGGAAAAAAGTCTTCGTTTACCTGAACACCGGTTTTGGCCGGGGTTTCATTGACATTGTAGATCAGCAGTCCACAGCCGCCCTGATTAAGGTTATGGGTAGTTGTTTGAACAGTGATTTTAGGAGCGATGGTGTCAAGAGTGTAATTACCTCTGGCGATGACTGCGTTGCCGCTGCCGAATCCGGCGAGTGAGGTATCCACAGCCCAGACTGCCAGCTCAAACGGGCCTTCCTTGATCTGTTTTTTCTTGATCAAAATATCTTCATTGTAATCAAAACTGCCTTTGGGAAGAGTTTTTTCCGTGAGGGTCAGTTTTTTTTCGCCCTGTGAAAGAATTATTTTCACAGCCTTAAGGCCAGACTGCGTGTCACTGATATTTACATTGATTGGTGTCTTGTAAGTTACAAATCCTTTGTTCGGTGTCAGGGTGGCCTGAGGTGAAGTTGTGTCCTTGTAAAGCAGGTAGGCACCGGTTCCGATAACCGCAACAAGTAATATTAGTAGGAGAATTTGTCCGATACGACTTTTTTTCTTAGCCATTACATATCCTTAAAATTGTTCTTGTGAATCGAGATTCGTAAATTTTTCGTAATCCAGCCGACCTTAACCCTAAAAGGGGACAGGGTACAACATACAACATTGTTAAAAAAAGAACGATCTATAGGTTGCATCGAGACAGTCTATGCATGTATCAATTTTGTATCAGATATTGTTGACGAAAAATGCTGGAGTGTGTATTTGGTTTTAAAAAATATCGTCGCCGTGGCGGTTTTTTTTACTTAGTAAGGACAGTGCCTTACTACGCCGGCAACCACCAAGGAGGTAGGGATGAGTTTGACCAGGCGAGATTTCGTGAAAATGTGCACAGGAACTGTGGCTGGCTTTGGGATTTCCCAGATGTTCAACCCCAGTGTAGTGCATGCGCTGAAGAAGTTTGTACCGAATGTTTTCTGGCTGCAGGGACAGGGCTGCACCGGCTGTTCGGTTTCACTTCTCAACTCAGTGCATCCCTCTATCGCAGAGGTACTTCTCGATGTAATTAACCTTGATTATCACCCGACTATTATGGGTTCCGAAGGCCACGAAGCCTGGGATTTCATGATGGATCAGGCTAAAGAAAACAAAGGCAAATACATCGTTATCGTTGAAGGTTCCGTTCCCACAGCTGAGAACGGCCATTACTGTATCGTAGGTGCAGGCGCGGATCATAAAGAGTACACCATGACTGAAGCCACTCTCGAAATGGCTAAGAATGCTGCTCTGGTTGTAAACGTTGGTACTTGTGCTGCATATGGCGGTATCCCCGCTGCTGAAGGAAACCTTACCGGCTCCATGTCTGTAACCAATTTCCTCGCAGAAAACGGTGTGAAGACTCCTGTAGTCAACATTCCGGGTTGTCCTCCCCATCCTGACTGGATGGTGGGTACTCTCGTTGTTGCTATCAATGCCATCGAAGAAAAAGGTCTTGATGGAGGACTTGCTGAAGTCGTCAAAATTCTTGATGAAAACGGTCGTCCTACACCTTTCTTCGGTGAAAACATCCACGACAACTGCCCCTATCTTGAGGCCTTTGACAACGATGAGTATGCTGAAATCTTCACCGATCCGGTTAAATGCCGTTACGAGCTGGGCTGTAAAGGTCCCAACGCCAACTCCGATTGCTTCAAACGCAAGTGGAACGGCGGCGTTAACTGGTGTGTTGAAAACTCAGTATGCATTGGCTGTGTAGAACCGGGATTCCCGGATGAAATGTCTCCCTTCTACGAAGCCGGTTAACCGGAAAAGGAGTATAAATCCTTATGTCTTCAAAATCTCATGCACCCGCCGGTAAAGACGGGAAAATTAAGATTGCCATTGATCCGGTAACCCGAATCGAAGGTCACCTCAAGGCTGAGGTCGTAGTTAAAGACGGTAAAGTAACTGATGCATGGCTCTCCGGCGGCATGTACCGCGGTTTCGAGAACATCCTTGTAGGACGTGATCCCCGCGATGCAGCTCAGCTGACCCAGCGTCTGTGTGGTGTTTGCCCCACCGCTCACTCTACTGCTTCCACCCGCGCTCTTGATGATGCTTTTGGCGTAAAGCTGACCACAAACGGTCGTGTTACCAAAAACCTCATCTTCGGTGCTAACTACTTGCAGTCTCACATTCTGCATTTCTATCATCTTGCAGCTCTGGACTTCGTACGCGGTCCCGGCAAAGCTCCCTTTGTCCCCCGCTTCGAACATCCTGACCTGCGTCTTGATGAAAAAACCAACAAGGTAGCTGTAGACCAGTACGTTAAGGCTCTTGAAATCCGCCGTATCTGCCACGAAATGGTAGCTCTGTTCGGTGGTAAAATGCCTCACGTTTCCGGTCAGGTCGTTGGTGGTGCAACTGAAATTCCGACCAAGGAAAAGCTCGCTGAATACGCAAGCCGCTTCAAGCAGGTTCAGAAGTTCATTGAAGAAACCTACGTACCTACCGTTTACCTTATCGGTTCCGTCTACAAAGATCTGTTCAAGATCGGTGGCGGTTACAAAAACGCCATGGCTTACGGCGTATTCCCCATGGATGATGCTGAGTCCGAATATCTGCTCAAGCCCGGTGTTTACATCGATGGTAAAGATCAGGACTTCGACCAGAAGCTCATCAAGGAATACACCAAGTATGCATGGTACACTGATGAGTGTTCCGATCTGCACCCCAGTGAAGGTAAAACCATTCCTGATGTGCACAAGAAGGACGCTTACAGCTTCTGTAAAGCTTCCCGCTACAACGGCAGCGCTGTTGAAGTTGGTCCTCTGGCGCGTATGTGGATTCATAATCCCGAACTCAGCCCCATGGGACAGAAGCAGCTCAAGGATCTCTTCGGCATCGAAGCCAAGATGTTCCGCGATCTGGGCGAAGACATGGCATTCTCCCTTATGGGTCGCCACGTTGCTCGCGCAGAAGAAGCCTACATGGTTGCAAACGCAATCCAGGATGCATGGCTCAAAGAAATCAAGCCTGGCGAAGAAACCTTCGTCAAGTCTGAAATTCCTGAGTCCGCAGAAGGTCTCGGTCTTACCGAAGCACCCCGTGGCTCCCTGCTGCACTACATCAACATCAAGGATTCAGTAACTGCTAACTACCAGATGATCCCCGCGACCCTCTGGAACAGCACCCCCCGTGATGATAAAGGTCATCGCGGAACCATTGAGGAAGCCCTCATTGGTACTCCGGTTCCTGATCCGTCAAGTCCTGTAGATATCTCAAGGATCATTCGATCCTTTGACCCGTGACTGGGTTGTGCCGTGCACGTGCTGCACGCAGAGACCGGTGAAGAGCATGTTGTTCACGTAGGCGAAGGTTGCTAACGTAACGACATTTCACTGAATATAAGCTCCCGGGCGCAGGGTTCCTGTGTCCGGGAGTTTCCCTTTCATACGATTATGATTTTTCGTATGATGATTTTGAGGCGGAATTTTTAATAGCTTTATTTAAAATTATTAAGGATTCCAAAGGGGATTATCCCCTTTGGCCGCCGGAGGCGAAATCTTTCGTCAAAGGCGCGAAGCGCATCAACTAAGGATTTCATAATGAAAAAACTGCTGGTTTTAGGGATTGGGAACATTCTCCTTGGCGATGAGGGCGTCGGGGTGCATGCTGTAGAAGAATTGAAGAAAGATGAATGGCCGGAAAATGTCCATCTTGTGGACGGCGGTACATTTACCCACGATATTTTTCATATTCTGGAAGGCTATGACGGCCTTCTGGTACTGGACATCGTTCATGGCGGGAAGGATGCCGGTACCATTTATTATCTTGAAGAAAAAGATATCATCGACAACGATAAACAGCGTCTGTCTTTGCATGACATTGATCTCGTTGATTCCCTGAATATGGCCGGAGCTGTCGGGAAGCGTCCTGAAATGCGTATTTTAGGCATGGAGCCTGAGAACTACACCGAATGGAATATGGACATGACAGAGACATGTCAGGCCGTATTCCCCGGTTATCTTGATAAGGCTCGGTCTGAGATTAAACGCTTTATTGCGGAGTTCGCTCAGTAGGGTGGTTGATTTTAGGTTGGATTATAGATTTTGATTAACGGCAGTTCCGTATGGGGCTGCCGTTTTTTTAATTGTCGATCCAATCGTAGTATTTAAATAAGCTTGGTTTAATTTGTTTAAGTTTCGTCTTTAACCCTGGATCAATGGTGGCATTATATAGTGTTTGTGTTTTCGATAGCTGCTCTGCTGTAAGATTCTGTGCTCCTGATAAATCGCTATATGCTAACTTTGCACCAGCTAAAATTGTTTGATTAAATTTTGCGTTAGAGCAATTTGCGTAATTAAGATTAGCTGTAGACATATTTGCATAACT
Organism: Desulfovibrio sp. JC022; assembly: GCF_010470665.1. NCBI lineage: Bacteria > Pseudomonadati > Thermodesulfobacteriota > Desulfovibrionia > Desulfovibrionales > Desulfovibrionaceae > Desulfovibrio > Desulfovibrio sp. JC022. The sequence continues at coordinate 67,612 of NZ_VOPZ01000011.1, forward strand.
TAAAGTCGCATTGTTTAGTTCTGCTCTCTTAAAATACGCATTTTTCAAATGAGCACCTTCTAAGTTTGCATTGTTTAGTTCTGTTAAATTGAATATGCCTCCACCTAAATTTGCCTCAGTCATATTAGCAAAGTTTAGATCTGCTTCACTTAAATCGAATCTTATACAATCACTAATTGGTGTGTATGAATTATTTTCTAATGCTTTATTGAGGGCTTTTTTGAGGTTAAAATTATTAAATTTTGCACCAGCTAGTTCTGTTTTATAAACTTCAATTGTTCTTTTTAGTGCCTCGCGGCCTTCAAAGTATTTCTCTTTAAAAAGCAAGGTGTCTAGTATGCTGAATGGGAAGTAAATTACTGGTTTGGGGGCAACTTCTAAATTCTGTAAATGTGCTAATGATGCGCAAACGATTTGTTTATTAGCAACACTCATGTGGGTATTGAAATTTGAAATTTGCGACCGCGCATTTGTTAAGTCGCTTGTGTGTATTTGCATAGCAATGGGAAAAAGTATTAAATATACGTTAAATAAAGTAAAACGTCTCATTCCTACTCCTCCACAATCTCAACTAACTTCCGCAAAACCAGCGGAGTATTGAAATTTTCCAAAACCCGCTGACGTCCGGCTGCACCCATTTTATTGCGTAATTCCTCATCAAGAATCATCTTTTTTAAAGCTGCTGCCAGCTTTTCTGTGTCTTCTACGGGAACAAGAATCCCGGTTTCACCGTCAGCTACGACTTCGGGGTTGGAACTTATATCAAATCCTACTACGGGTTTCTCCAGAGTCATGGCTTCCACAAGGGCATAACCGAACCCTTCCCAGAGGGATGGCAGGCAGAAAATATCCTGTGAGGCATGAAAAGATTTCATGTCTTTGATAAAACCGAGGAATGAAATTTTGTCGTTTACGTCCAGTTCTGTGGCGTAATCTTTTAATTCCTGCTCCATTTCACCGCTACCTGCGATGAGTATTTTGAAATTTAATCCTTTCTCTTTGAGCAGTTCTGCAGCCTTGATGAGATGTTTTTGGCCTTTTTGAGCGGTCAAACGGGCGGCATTCCCGATTACAACTTCTCCATTTTCGGGAGAGTAAGGCGGAAAAAAGTCCTGTTTATCAAATTCAGCAACATCGAAACCGTTGTATATCTGGCGAATTTTGCTTTCATCAATAAGGTCGGAATTGTTGGCTAGAACAGTCCGTTTTGTCTCTAAGGAATTGACGATTAAACGATCAACAACGTTCTTAAAAATATAGCGATTGAACAGCGAATTCTTCACCGGAACGGCAATTCCGCGACGGTAGATTACACGGTTAACTCCGGCACGTTTGGCGGCAATGCCTCCGCTTTTAAGGTCTGAGGGCAGGGCGGTGATCAGGGTCTGGATGTTGTTGGCCTGAAAAAAAGATTTCAAGCGGCCCATTAAAGCTGGGTTTAAGAAGGAAATATTGCCGATCGGTTCACTGTGCAAGGTGATGCCCGGTTCATTTTCAAGGCGGGTTTTAAGCTCTGATTTATGGTTGGTTACGACAAATACGTTGTAACCCTGATCCCGGAGGAGCAGGGAAAAGTGATGGTTCCACTTTTCTCCGCCGCCCCAGGCTTTATTACTATTAAAGAAGCATATGTTTTTATTCACTTAACTTAATTCCAAGTGCGTCTGCGGTAAGCTGTGGGATAGCCTCAAGGCTGGGGCAGACAGTGAAGCCGGCTGCTTTCATTTTTTCCAGCTTACCCTGTACCCCGGTTCCTTCTTGGAGGATCGCACCTGCGTGGCCCAGACGTTTACCCGGAGGCGCGGTCTGACCAGCAATAAAGGAAAGTACGGGTTTGTCAAATCCTGTTTCGATAACATAATCAGCAAGATCCTGCTCTGCGGTACCGCCGATTTCACCAAGAACCATAACAGCCTTGGTTTCATCGTGGTTGCGCAGCATCTCAAAAACATCCGCAAAAGTGGTGCCGATGTATGAGTCACCGCCAATACCGATAGACAGAGACTGCCCGATACCCACCTGATTAAGGCGGTCGGCAACTTCATAGGTCAAGGTACCGGAACGTGAAAGTACGGCGACCGGACCGGGGGAGAACGGGGTGGTCGGCAGAATGCCGATTTTGGTCTGTCCGGGTACGATCAGGCCGGGGGTGTTAGGGCCGACAATGCGTGATTTACCGCCTTTGACCTGCTCCAGCACGTTGAGCATGGCAGACTGTACAATGCCTTCGGTGATGCAGACCACCCACGGAACTTCGCAGGAAGCCGCTTCAAGGATGGCGTCAGTTGCCAGTTTTGGCGGTACAAAAATAATGCTGGCCCCGATTTCATGGTGCCGCTGGGCTTCCTTGATAGAGTTATATACCGGAACTCCGAGTACTTCCTGTCCGCCTTTGAACGGGGTAACCCCGGCAACGATGTTGGAGCCGTACTCGAGCATTAATTTGGTATGCAGACGGCCTTCAGCACCGGTGATACCCTGCACAAGGATGGGAGTATCTTTATCGATGCCGAATTCATGTGGAGATTTATAGCCGACATCTTTGGGACGGGAGTCGGGCATGGCTGCGATGGGTTCCGGGAATTCGATCTTGGTTGTGTCCGCAGGCTTGAGCTTGGTCAGCAGGTCGAGGGCTTCCTGCATGTTTCTGGCCCGGTGCAGCTTATCGCCTTTGACCTGTTTGAGGACCTCAAGACCTTCCTCCGCACTGTTACCGGACATGCGCACAACAATGGGCTTTTCCGGTTCCTTGCCGCCCAGAGCGGCCACGAGAGCCTTGGCAACCAATTCGCAGGAAAGGATGCCGCCGAAAAGGTTGATTAAAATCGCCTTGACCTGATTGTCATCAAAGAGCAAACGCAGGGCGGTTTCAATCCGTTTCTGGTCCGCTGCGCCGCCAAGATCGAGGAAGTTCGCCGCCGGGAGGTCGGAGAAGTTTAGTGCGTCCATGGAGGCCATGGCCAGACCTGCGCCGTTGGCGATCAGTCCTACCCAGCCTTTGAGAGAGACGAAGCTCATTCCGGCGTCGCGGGCTATGTTTTCCACCGGGGTGGAGTGTTCAGGCTGGTAGTACTTCTCAAGTGAAGGATTGAGGTCGACTATGTTGTCGTCCATTTCAATTTTACCATCAAGGGCGAGCAGCTTGCCGTATCCGGTCAGAGCCAGCGGGTTGATCTCAGCCAGCAGCAGACCGTGGTCGAGCATAGTGTTGTAAAGATTGGTAACGATTTTACTGAAATCACCGAAAAGTTCTTTTGCAATGCCGATATGAAAGAATGCAGCGCGAATCTGGTTGGGCTGGAGTCCTCCGGGCAGGCTGATTTCCTGAATGAGCAGGTTTTCAGGACCCATGTTTTCGATTTCAACACCACCTTCGCGTCCTACAGTCATGATGACTTTGCGGCGTTGGCGGGATAAGGTCAGGGAAAGATAAAATTCTTTACGGATATCCACCGCAGGCTCGGCCCGCAGGAAGGGGACCTTGTTGCCTTTGATTTCCATGCTGAGGATTTCACGGGCGATTTTTTCATACTCGTCCCTTGAATCAACCTTCTGGATGCCTCCGGCCTTGCCGCGGCCTCCTACCGGTACCTGTGCCTTGAGAATCCACGGCAGAGGGAAGTAGGGTTCCAGGCCGGGAAGATCCTTTTCAGTGATTTTCACTCCGGTGGGGACAGGAAGTCCGGCAGCCTCTTTGAGCAGTGTTTTACTTAAATGTTCGTTGAGCAGCATACTCCCTCCAGTATGTCTGATGTAGATGTACTGTTAAATTGAGCAGGTAATTTAACAGTTAAAATTATCGGTTAATCATCTTTGAGATGATACTCGTACCCATGGCGTATAATTCAATTATATGGCACTCTCAAGGTTAATTAGTAATTTCATTTGCGGTTTGAATACTTGTTTTGTCCCTGAAGCGTGTAAAATAAAAGGATAGGGCGGAAATAAAAAATTTCCGTATAAAGTTTTTTAACTGCTATTTTGAAGGAAATATTATGGCTGACTTTAAAGACTTAACCGACGCTTTGACGGATGAAGTCCTCAGCGATATGGCGGATTCCTTTTTCGGTGCCCGTGTTGATGTGGATGACGCTCTTGAGCTTTTTCATGAAGTTTCAGAGAAGCTGCATGTAAAGCTTTATCAGGTTTTCCGGGCTTGTGTGCTGCTGGAAAAACTCTGCCTTGGACCGGATGGATTTGATGATTTTTGGGTTTCTGCCGGTATGAGCCGGAGCCGTTTTTACTACCCTGCCGGGGTTGAGTGTGCTCAGATTTTTGATAAACCGCCCTTTGCCTTCACTGGACGGGGGGAATATATCAAATGGTTTGGCATCGCTTACGATATGCTTGCCGCAAGTATTGAAGAGTATATGCACGGATCAATCAAGGATGATGGTAATGGTCGTAAAATCCGTACCGTTAATCGTGAGGATTTTTTTAGAATGGCCGATGAGATTAATGTTAAAATTGAGAAAGTAAATAAAAACGTTACAGCATCAGATGTGTTGAAGTTTACCAAATCTCTTGATCCGGCAGCCGTGCAAAAAGAGAGTATTGCAGGGTGCGTCGGTCCGCAATGTAAAGTTATTGATGATGAAATGGCCTTCACACTGGTCACGCTGAAGGACATTGATTTTCCGCAGTTCCCGGATCTGCCTGACCGTAATGAAGTCTCATCATATATTTCCGGTTATTGTTCACAGGTCTGGGCCCGCGATAAAGTCAGAGTCAGGGCTTTGATCGAAGATTTGAAAAAGAATGTGAATAAGGAGTTATCATGAAAAAACTGGTTGGTTCCATATTGGTTTTGATGCTCGTGTTGTGTCTGGGAACAGTTGCACTTGCTGAAGAAAAGAAAGCCGTACCCGATTCAAAAAGCAAGCCTGTAGCAGCTGAAAAAGTAGCACAGGGCACTGAAAAACAAGGTATTCCGGTAGTTGTTATCCATAAAGGTGATGATGTGCTTGGCGGCACTCTGGCCTTAAAGTTAAAGGAACACTTCAGGAAATCAGTTCTTTTTAAATTGGCCGGGAAGGATGTCAAAGCAGTGCGCATCAATGTTGAGTCGCGCAGTGAATTCACTGAAAGGCCTGAAATTGGCTCTGTTTATTCCGTGGTCTGGACTTTTGCGGAAAGTGAAGAGGTGGTTCCTTTTTATCTTAAGCAGGAGCTTGGTCTTGTCAGTTCGCACAATGTAGAAAATGATGCCGCTGCACTGATGAATAAAACTGACAAAGTGGCCGGTGAATACAAATATCTTTTTGAGTAGTAGATTGGCGTTTAAATTGTGATGGCTATTGCTCAATTTTTTTAGTTTTGTTTTGCACAATCACTTATAAACATGTAATGTTTCTCCTTGTTGGATGTTGTTAATTTTTTTAAAGGTATCCGAAGGAGTGTTAGATGAAGAAAGTCTTGTCGTTTACATTGCTATTCGTTTTGTTTTGTGCTGCCACAGCCCTGGCTGAAGATTTTATTCCGATTGAAGTCGAGAATAAGTGTTCATGCTACCTGTCTATCCCTTCTGTGGTGAAAGGAACTACGCATAAAACCAATGGTCTGGTTGCTCCCGGTGAGTCTAAAACTCTGTACTATACTCCAGAATATCTGAAATGGACTAGCAATAAAGTTGTAATTTATATGCAGACTGCTAAACTGCAACGGCTCAAGGATGAGTCTCGCCCTGTTGGTTTGAACCCTAAAAAAATAGTGCTGAAAGCCTCTGGCTTTGAATTGGCTTGTACGGCTAAAGTTAGTGTCCAGTAGTTAAATATATATCTTTTCTTGTAATGGGGTAACTGTTTTAGATAAAAATCTAGACCTAAGCCCATTTTCTGTTGCTGCTAAAGGCTTTAATCCTCATGGCCCGCATGTTGCGCAGTTTTTCTCCTGATTTTTTTCCTAGATTTCGCTCGTGGATTGGCAGGGATACTTTCAGTATCTCTGCCAGATCTGCGGGGGCGTGCTTTAGTACTTCTTCTTTCCTGTCCGCATGGCAGAGGTTGATCATATTTTCAAGCAACCCGGATACATGCAGTTTCATAAGCAGGTCCACTTTAGTTCCGGGCCTGAGTTCCTTATAATTGCCTGCTTTCATGTGTAGCAGGGCGGCAGTTTCCCCGGCGCGGATGAACTTAACCGGGAGCATGAGTCTGCTGCCCAGTTTCTTTGCCGGTTCGGCTCCGGCCTTATCGTGCCCGTAGTGTGAGGGTAGAATCTCTGAAGGTGTAAGTACCTTGCCCAGATCGTGACACATGGCCATCCAGCAGGTCAGTTGGTCGCCTGCTACTTTATCCATAATTTCAGCTGTATGTCCGGCAATTGATTTATCGTGGTACTCCGGCGGCCCTGCCGGTATCTCATCTGCTCCGTAAAATTCGCTGAACCATGGTTCAAGGCATTTTCCCTTTATCAGTAGCCGCAGAAAATTTCCCGGCTTGGGGCCGTTCAATCCTTTGCGCAGTTCTACGCCGATGCGGTCCGGGGCGATTTGTTTAAGCCAGCTGTTTGCAGAGCAACGTTTCATCTGCGCAATTAATTCCGGGTGGGCGGAGAATTCAGGAAATCGGGCCATGAAGGCTGCTGCCCGGAATACGCGCAAGGGGTCTTCTTTAAAGGTATCAGCGAAGCAGGGACGCAGAATTCGGTTGTAGAGATCTTCCAATCCACTGGGATGGGCGTAAAGTTCCCCTTCTTCATCCAATGCAAGGCTGTTTATCGTGAAGTCGCGGGCTTGAAGGTCAAGATCAATGGTTTCATCTGTGTTGTTTCCCCTGACTCTCGGCAAGGAGAATTCAAGTCCTTTCAAATAGAAAATTTCATACGATTTACCTACAGGCCGGGCTTTCGGGAAGGCTGTAAGGAACTCTTCCGCAGAACCGGACGCAATGAGATAATCCAAGTCCTTGGGTGTTCTGCCGAGTAACAGGTCTCTAATTGATCCTCCTGCAATAAGGATCTTTAATTTATTTAAATTTTCAGGCATTTATAATGTTTTTGTCTTTTAAAGGCTGATAACGAATGATCTCTGTGTTGGGTTCTTGATTAATTCAGGTTTGATGTTATCGTATGATTAATGAAAAATAAAATACTGATACTCATATTTATTGCGTTAGCCGCGGCTTTGTTTTTTGCTTTTGATCTGGACAGGTTCCTTACTCTCGAATACCTGAAAAATTCGCGTCAGGAATTTCAGGTCTTTTACGATCAAAACCCACTGTTTACAATCTCTTCTTTTTTTCTGGCTTATGTTTTGATTGTCGGTTTGAACCTTCCCGGAGCTGCCGTGCTGGGGCTTGCAGGCGGAGCTATGTTCGGATTTACAGTGGGAGTGGTGACCATTTCATTTGCCAGCTCCATCGGTGCTACACTGGCTTGTTTTTTTTCACGCTACCTGTTCAGGGATTACGTGCAGCGCAAGTTCGGCGATAGGCTGGAAAAGGTCAACCGGGGCATTGAGGAAGAGGGGGCTTTTTACCTTTTTACCATGCGGCTAATTCCGGTGATTCCTTTTGTGATTATCAATCTGGTTTTGGGATTGACACCAATGCGATTGAGAACTTTTTACTGGGTGTCACAAGTGGGGATGCTGCCCGGAACCATGGTATATGTTAATGCCGGAAAGGAACTGGGGGGTATTGATTCCTTGTCAGGTATTGTTCAGCCGGGTGTGTTGATTTCATTTGCCCTGCTCGGTCTGTTTCCTCTTGTGGTCAAGAAAGCGGTGGGGCTTGTTAAGCGTCGCCGTAGTGTGTAATATTCAGAAAAATTCATTTTAATTAAGTACGGTTAAAGATGATTGTCAGGACAGCACCAAGTATTAGGACCTACCATAAAGGTAAGGTTATTTTTCACGAAGGGCAGGAAAGTAAGATTGCTTACATGATCAAGTCCGGCAGTGTTGATATTTTTAAGGTTATCGACAAAAAAAAGACGGTCATGGCTACCCTGCGCCGGGGCGATATCTTTGGTGAAATGTCACTTCTGGCAAACCAGAAACGTACAGCAAGTGCCGAGGCTTCCAGCTTTTGCGAGCTGGTGGTGTTGACTGAAGAAATGATGAAGAAACTGCTCCAGTCTTCACCGGAAACCGTGCGCAAGATGTTGGAATTACTGGCAAAGAGGGTTGCAGCTACAGACTTGAAGGCTTCCGGGTCGGAGCAGAACGATTCTTTTCTCGCTCTTGCAACCATTCTTGATCTTGCCTATCGGGAATTTGCTTATACTCCTCGCGATAAGCAGCGCGAAATCGAAAATTTTAAGATGGGCCTTTCGGTTAAATCCTATACCGAAACAGTAAAGACTCTGGCTGTTTTTTCAAATCTTGAAATAGAATCTTTCCTTGAAACAGTTTTCAAGCTGCGTTTGATTGATATGAAAAGTGTGAAAAAGGGAGATAAAAGCGCGTTTGTAGAGAGATACATCAGTATCAAGAATTTTGAGCAGTTCATGCCTAGTTTGCGTAATCTTTATAAGCAGATGAGAGAGCTGGGTGCTAATGTTGATCAACGCATGAGTTTCATGAGTTTCAGCGACCTTGCCCAAAGGACCGGAAGTACCCCGGATCAGATATATAAAAAGGTCATCAAAGAAGAGATGCCTGAAAATCTACTCTTTTTTAACCGGGAAAAGGTCATGGAATGGCAGAAGGGTAAGGACCCCGATTTTTTCAAAAAATTTCGCAGGCCGCGTAAGGCTCTGGAAGATCTCGAATCGGTTGAAGATATTATTTTCATTGATAATCCAACACTCGGAAAAGCCCTTGAAGGATTTAATTATTATAAAATTTCGGTCCTTTATTCGGCTATGGACCAGCAGGGTAGGGATAAGCTTAAGCGGAATATCGGCAAGAAGGTTGCCCAGATTCTGTTGCGTGAGCCTCCTGCTGATCGTGATGCCCATGATTCTGAAGTTCTTGAGTGTTGTGACGAACTCCTTGATATTGTACGTAAATTAAAGGGAGTTAAGTGATATGGCAGCAGTCAGGCCGCAGTCAAAAACATTCCTCAAAGGTGAGGTGATTTTCCGGGAAGGGGACAAGGGGCATGTTGCTTACCTGATCCAGTCCGGTTCCGTTAATATTGTAAAAAATATTAAGGGCAAAAGACAGATTCTCGCAACTTTGGGTCCGGGTGAGCTTTTTGGCGAAATGGCTATTATTTCAAAATGCGAAAGGGTTGCCGGGGCTGAAGCCGGTTCAGAATGTGTTTTATTGGAACTGACCGCACGGTTGATCCTGCTGCTGCTTAAGAAAAGTCATCCTACTGTATTTCATCTGACCAGAGTTCTGGCATCCCGCCTTGCCCGGGCCGATCGCGCGATTTCAGAAAGCCGTAGCGATAATTCATGGCTGACTTTCTGCCGCTTGCTGCACATGAAACATCGTATTTTTCAGACCGCTCCTAAAAGCGAAGATGCGCCCATTGGCATAACTCTTGAAGAATTATCCAAGGAATTTTCAGATATTACCAATGCTCCGCAGCACGAAATTGACCGTCATCTCAAGTCCGCAATAGGTTTTAACATGGTCTCGGTGAATAAAATTGCATCGCAGACCTACCTGAGCATCAACAACCCTGATGATTTTCTTATTATTGCGGAGAATCTTTCTGAAGATATCAACAAGTTCAGCGGCAAGGTCTTTATTTCTGATTTTGTTGATATTTATGATTTTTCAACCATTGTCGATTCCAACCCTGAAATGATTTATAAAAAAATAGGGGTTGGTGATTTTCCGGAAGATATCTGCATGCTGCACAAGGATGCCACTTCTAAATGGGTTGAAAAAAAGGGAGCGCAGTATTTTAAAGAGGTCAAGCGCAAGCGTAAATCCATTGATGAGCTTGAAGGTGTTGAAGATATAGTTTTTGTTGACCTCGGAACTTTGAAGCAGGTTTTTCGCAAGATCGGTTATTATAAACTGGGGATTCTGCTGGCTATTGCCGGAGAGGATGCGAAAAAACGAATTCTTGCAGCTATTTCAACTAAAATTGCCGCCGCTATTACCCGTGATTCCCGTTCCTCAGACGCTATTGACCAGAGCGAATCAGATGATGTGGAAGAGGAACTGATCGATATGATCAGGGAGATTAAGTCCTCCAAAACAGAATAGTCAAACGTCTTATAAAGCACCATCTGTTGCGTAAAGTGAAGAATGAAAAGAAGTTGCACATCGCGCTGGCTTTGGTTAATAATATAATTAAGCTAAAGTATTAATAAAAACAGGGTTAACCTTGTCAACCAGCCTAAGAACATGGGATAGTGCAGCATGATTACACGAATTACCATTATCAACGGTAAGGAAACCAGTCCTCTTCCTAAGACAACCCCGGAAAATATTTTTCAGGCTCATCCCTTATGGGCGCGGGATATTGAAAGTTTCGGCCCGTGGAACAGCGAAGATGCCGAGTACAGAACCTATTCAACATGGATCTCCGGCTCGCGGACCGGGGTGCCTGTTGCTGTTTGCGGTTCTTGTGTCTCAAGTCTCGATGTTGCATGGCGGCTGAATGCCCTTGAAGATCTTTCGGAATGGGGAAGTGTACTGGCTGTTGAACAGAACACCGGACGCGGGCAGGTGCGCCGCGAGTGGATTTCACCTCCCGGAAACTTATACGGTACTATTAAGTGGCCTGCGTTGCCGGAAGTTAAGCCCGGTGAGGCACGTCCTGTCTGGAACCGGATTCTTCCTCTTATAGTAGGCTACCTGACCTGCAACGCATTGCGCGATATTGGTGTGGAAGTTCAACTCAAGTGGCCTAATGATATCCTTATTGATGGAAAGAAGGCCGGAGGAATTCTCATTGAAGAACGCGGTAATGCGACCATGGTCGGAATCGGCTTGAATCTCTCTTATGCTCCGTCTCGCGATCTTCTCCGTCCTGATCACGCTGTTCCTGCCGGAAAGCTCAATACTGATACAATGCAGCTTGGGCCTTTGGAAACCTGGGTTGAATTGATTAAGCACTTCAGGGGGAATTTTGAGCAGATCATCTCTATGAAGAATACTGATGATTTTCTTTACGAACTTGCGGACCGTCTGGTCTGGTTCGGTGAGGAAGTAAGGATTGTGGATGGCCCTGAAGGAATTGAACGTGGTGTTATTTGCGGTTTGCGTTCTGATGGCGGTCTTGTGGTTGATCACAATGGTGAGCAGCATGAGATTTATTCCGGTTCTGTAATGCCGTTATAACTGTGTTAGGTACTGTTTTTTCTTGACATACAGGCCTTGCTGGGGAATTGCTTTTTTGTTGCCGGGTGAATTGAAGGGAAGCTTTTCACCCGATTACGGCAACCCCGGAATGCAGCGGAGTTCTTCCGCGTGCGCCTGAATCAGTATCATTACTGTTGGCACCCCTGTCTTTTTCTTAAGCAGGGTGCTATGTCTGTTTATATTCTGTTAATTTCTTTTCGATTACTGATTATCTTATTTACCCGGATTTTATAGCAAAATCCAAAGGCATATCGTTTTAATGATGTGTAAGGAGGAAGTGATGGCTGGTAAGACGGAAGAAGCCGTTTCCGCTAAAGGTGCGGGAACCGCAGCTCCCAAGAAGTCCCAGGCTAAAAAACAGCTTGAAAAAAAGCTGATTCTAACCGGTGCCGATATTGTTAAGATCGGCGAAGATGCCGAACTGCTGGTCGGCGGAAAGAACTATAATACTGCCTTGATCAGTCAGGTCGAAGGCATCAGATCTCCCCAGTTTAGAGCCGTATCGTCTATTGCATTCCATAAACTTCTTGATGAGACAAAAGTCAACGCCAGTGTTGTCAGGGCTGTTGTAGACAGCGAATACAATGCTGTGGACTGGAGCAGTGAAGAAGTTAACAGCGATAGTGAATTTTTGCAGAAGTTTGTCCGCTCCATCGCGCTGGTGATCAGGAAAGAGGCAGGCAAACATTCTGAAACCCAGATTCAACTGCGTACCTTTATCAACAATGTTGTTGAAGGTTTTGCCACCTCTCCTGAAGGGATTGACCAGCTGCGTAAGAGATCCGTACTTGTTCAGAGTGCGATCCTTTCGGTTATACTGCCTAAAGAAGTCGAAAATGCAGTCAAGGAAGCTTATCTTTCAATCTGCAAGGATGCTGGGCTTGAAAACGAGCCTGTGGCTGTCCGTTCCTCCGCTGCCGGTGAAGACAGCCGTAAAAAGGCCTTTGCCGGGCTTCAGGATACTTACCTTAATATTGTCGGCGATGATAATTGCGCCGAAGCATACCATTGGGACTGCGCATCAGCTTACAACCTGCGCAGTATGACCTATCGCCGTGAAGCTATTCTTGATGCTGTTACTCTGGCTGAGAATACCGGTGATGCCTCTATTGCCGAGAATGCAAAGATTGAATGGGCCATCGAGAATACCTCACTTTCCGTTTGTATCATGCGCATGATTAACCCGGTTATTTCCGGTACCGCGTTCAGTGCTGATACTGCCACCGGTTGCCGTGGAACAGACCGTAAAGATCTTGTTTCCATTGATGCCAGTTACGGCCTCGGTGAGGCTGTTGTGGGCGGCATGGTCACCCCGGATAAATTTTACGTATTCCAGCGTGATGACGGTTCTGAAGTTGTTGTCCGTAATATGGGTAGCAAGGACAAGAAGATAGTCTACAGCGAGAAGGGAGGAACCAAGGTCGAGAAGGTTCAGCCCGGAGCTGTGTACCGCTGGGCACTTTCCCTTGCACAGGCTGAGGAAGTAGCCAAAGGCGTGCGTTCCATCTGCGAGGCATACGGCGGTATGATTATGGATACCGAGTTCTGCCTTGATGCGGCTGACCGTCTCTGGTTTGTTCAGGCCCGTCCTGAAACCCGCTGGAATGAGGAATTTGAACAACATCCCGATTCCATCTTCATGCGCAGACTTGAGGTTGACCCCAAGGAGCTTGAAGAGGCCGAAGTCGTTCTCGAGGGTAACGGTGCTTCACGCGGAGCAGGGCAGGGCACAGTTAAGTTCCTTCGTTCCGCTCTTGAGCTGAATAAAATCCACAAAGGCGATATTCTAGCGGCAGAGCGCACCGACCCGGATATGGTTCCGGGGATGCGTATTGCTTCCGGTATTCTCGCGGATGTGGGCGGCGATACCAGCCATGCTGCAATCACCTCCCGAGAACTTGGAATTCCGGCAATCATCGGTATCCAGAGACTTGAAATTATTCGTTCCCTTGAGGGGCAGGAAATTACTGTCGACGGTTCACGTGGTAAAGTTTATCGCGGCATGTTGCCTCTCATAGAGGTCGGTGGAACTATTAACATTGCGGAGCTTCCGCCTACCAAGACCAAAGTCGGCCTCATCCTCGCTGATGTGGGACAGTCACTGTTCCTTTCCCGGTTGAGGGAAGTTCCTGATTTTGAAGTTGGTCTGCTACGTGCTGAATTTATGCTCGGTAACGTTGGCGTCCATCCGCTGGCTCTTGAAGCTTACGATAACGGGACCCTTGATAAACTGGTTCAGGATAAGCTTGATGAGCTTGATTCAAGACTGACCACAGTCATGAAAACCCAGCTTGATTCCGGACTTATTTCCCTGAACATTAATCTCAGGGAATATGTGGGTGCTTTGACCGGGCTGACCGAAGAAATGGACTCCATGGCCAATGCCAACACAGCGCGCGGAACCGAAGAGGTTCTGGCTATGCATCGCAAGCTGCGTGAACTGGATAAGAAGCTTGACCATTATCTTGAGCATGCCACAGAAAGTCTCTATGCACTCAAGACTTCAGTTAATATTGAGGAACATCTGCGCGGCGTTCTCGGTATTCATGCCGGCGAACATGCAGATTCCAAGTTTATTTATAAACGTACTGAATCCCTTGATGAACTGCCCGAGATGCTTGTGAAAGCCAAAGAGAACCCTGTGGTTCTTGAGTATATTGAAGGGATTAAAGCGTTACGCGAAGAAGTGGCTCTCAAAATGGGACTTAAGTCTGAAATGGACGAGGTCACCACCCTTCGCCAGCGTATAGCAGATATTATCAAAGCACGTGGTCTCAGGACCGGTAAGGAAAACTATATTCAAACTTTGTCTCAGGGGTTGGCTCTGTTCGCCATGGCCTTTTACGGCAAGGATATTGTTTACAGGACCACGGACTTCAAGACCAACGAATATCATAACCTGCTTGGCGGTCTGCTCTTTGAGCACCATGAAGATAACCCCATGCTTGGTTATCGCGGTGTTTCCAGAAATATTCATGATTGGGAACTGGAAGCCTTCAAGCTGGCACGCGGTGTGTTCGGTGGTAAAAACCTGCACATCATGCTGCCTTTCGTGCGCACCATTGAAGAAGCGCGCAGCATGAAACGTTACCTTTCGCAGGTGCACAATCTTGATTCCGGCAAGGACGGCCTGAAGCTGATTCTTATGGCTGAGATTCCCAGTAACGCAGTGCTCAGTAAGGAATTCATCAAGGAAGTCGATGGTTTTTCCATCGGTTCCAACGATATGACCCAGCTGGTGCTCGGTACTGACAGGGATAACTCCAGTCTTCAGCATATCTATGATGAAGAAGATCCTGCTGTTGTATGGGCTATTCTCTCTGCGATTTTCACCGGACAGAAGTTCGGTAAGAAGATCGGTTTCTGCGGTCAGGGTGTTTCAAACAGCGTTATCCTACGCGGTGTTGTCTGCATTGCCGGGATTGTTTCCGCGTCTGTTGTTCCTGATACTTATCTCCAGACCAAGCTTGATATGGCTGCTGTTGAAGCGGAAAATATCAAGGTCAGTGAATTGGGACAGTGGATCAGGGCACGTCATTTTGAACGTCTTGCCGAGCTCATGGAAGAAAACGGCTACAGCCACATTATCAAAAAGTACAAGACTCCTGAAGATCTTGAAGATTGGTATGAAGGTGAAATCAGAAGACTTAACGAGCAGCTCCGTGACAACATGGACTCGCCCAGAGAGGATTTCATCAGACAGGAAATGGATACCTTCCGCGGTACTTTCCACAAGCCGGTTATCTATTCCGCTTGGGATTGGAATCAGACTGTTGAAGATGCCATGCATCATGCCGGATTTGCCACTTTTGAAGAACAGGACGCAGCCCTCGAAGAGCAGCGTAAGAAGCAGTGGTAAGATTCCAGTAAATAAAATATTGAAAGGCCGTCCCGATGGGGCGGCCTTTTTCTGTTCTAAACCCTTTATTAGTCCTGTAAACACTCGCATAGTCTTGACAGAGAACTGGAGCGGGGGCATATATTTATGAACAGGAGAGAAAATGATTGAATCCAAAAGATTTATAAAAATATTGCTTATCGCAGTAGCCTTGTCATCAATGCTGCTTGGCGGTTGCTCCCTCAACTCAGCAAACTATGTGGGGAATGAAGAGAATTATTCTGACCGTGCTCCCCGTAAGCTGGGCCGGGGAATGACGAATATTTTGACCGCTCCGCTTGAAATTCCCAACCAGGCTGTTGATCTCGCTGCTGAAAATGATGAACCTGCGCAGCAGGCTGCCGGATATGTGGGCGGTTTTTTTGTGGGCGTAGCTTATGCCGGCGGACGTGTTGTTTCCGGTATGTATGATATTGTAACTTCTCCTTTTGGTGGACCTTCGGTTCCCACGATGGACCCGGATCTGATCAAATCGGATTTTTGTGCCAAGGTTGAAAAAAGGGACGAATCTTTTAAAGATGTGACCGGGATTGGAGCAGAATAATTTAAGCTCTATTTGGATTTCTAATTTAAAACCTCCACGGCAAGACCGCATGGAGGTTTTTTGTTGAACTGTAGCTGAAGAGGGTATTATGCTAAAGAGAATTGTATTTGTATTATGTCTACTCGCGATGGTTTCCGGTTGTGTGAACAAGCAGATGCTCAAGGAACAGATTACCGAAGCAATACGCGAGAACCCCCAGATTGTGCTTGATGCCATGCGTGAAAACAGCGTGGATATGCTGACCATTGTGGAACAGGGTATTGATCAACGAGAAAAGCTTAAGCGCGAAGCTGCTCTTGCAGCGGAAATTGAAAATCCCTTTAAGCCTCGGATCTGGTCTGAAAGACCTATGCTGGGCAATCCCTCTGCGCCGGTAACTATTGTTGAATATTCTGATTTTCTTTGCCCTTATTGCAGTAAGGGAGCAAAAGTTGTGAGCAAACTGGTGGCTGATCATCCTGAAAAATACAAACTAATTTTCAAACACCTGCCCATGCATAAACAGTCCCGTGAGCTGGCTCTTGTCTTTGAGGCCATCGCACAATTTGATAAAGAAAAAGCTTATAAATTTCATGATCTTGCTTTTGAGCGACAGAAAGAACTCTACGAAGACAAGCAAGGTGTTGTCTTAGGAAAAATTCTGGCGGAAATCGAAGTCAATGCAGATCAGCTTCAGAAGACTCTAAATTCTGCTCAGTTGCAGGAATTTCTGCTGGCTGACGAGAAAGAAGCAGGGGAGTTCAGAATTGATGCCACTCCGACTTTTTTGGTCAACGGCGTGTCCGTTCGCGGCTATCTTCCTGCGGACAGATTTGAGCAGATGGTGGATATGATCATGGAAAAGTCAGCAAAGGCGGCTCCGGTGGAAACTCCTGAAGGTGAAGTCTGCGAAGATTGCCTGAACCAGATGTAAGCGGTGTTGTATGAGAGATATTGCCAAAATTTCTGATCCCCCGGAGGATTTGCATATTTGTTTCGGCGGTGGGAATTTTCGCGCTGTTGGAAATAAGATGATTGGTTTTTGCCGGGATAAGCTTGATTTGCAGCCTGATGAAAAGGTGCTTGATATCGGTTGTGGAATTGGTCGATTGGCTTTTCCATTACTTGAATATCTTTCAGATGAAGGAGGATATGAAGGTTTTGATACCTTTCCTGTGGGCATTAAATGGTGCACAGAGAATATAACACCCGAATTTCCTAATTTCCGTTTTCAACTGGTTGATATTTTTAACTCAACATACAACCCGTATGCGCAGACAAAAGCCGCGGATTTTGTTTTTCCCTACGAAGACGACAGTTTTGATCTGATCATGCTTAATTCCGTATTCACACATATGATGCCGGAAGACATCATGAACTACATCAGGGAAATGGACCGGGTACTGACTGACAAAGGGCGTATTTTTGCGACTTTTTTTCTGGTTAATGATGAGTCCAATGCTTTGATGGATCAGGGAAAAAGTACGCATGACTTTTTCAAGTATGGTGTTTTCTACACCGCCGACCCTAAAGACCCCATGGACGCTGTTGGCTATGATGAAAAGTTTGCTTTGAATATGTTTGAGCAACGGGGTTTTAAGGTTAAGGAAATACTTTTCGGAGATTGGTGTGGGCGCAAGGCGATTAATCATCAGGATATATTGCTGGTTACCCGTTAGATCTTAATGATTTTGAGAAAAATAAAGCTGGAGTTTACGTCTTTAACGTAAGCTCCAGCTTTTTTGATTTAAACCAATTGAGTTTGTTAGAAAGCAGGGTTCTTGTGCCAGCGGTATGCTGTTTCTATGATCTCACGCAGGTCAGCGTATTGCGGGGTCCATTTTAGTTGTTCTGCTGCTTTTGAACTGTCCGCCACCAGTCTGGGGGAATCTCCGGCTCTTGCTGGTTCGTAGTCGAATTCAATTTTCCGCCCGATAACTTCGCTGGAAGATTTGATCACATCAAGAATGCTGAATCCTTTGCCGTTTCCAAGATTGAAAGAGTGTGCGCCTTTGCTGTTGTTCATATACTCTATAGCTTTGAGATGGGCATCACAGAGGTCCAGTATGTGGATATAGTCGCGGACGCAGGTTCCGTCCGGGGTCGGGTAGTCGCTGCCGAAAATTTTCAGTCTGCGGCCCTCGTCAATGCTGCTTAGTAGGATGTTGGGGATGAGGTGTGTTTCCGGTGAATGCGCTTCGCCGATAGTGCTGTCCGGGTGAGCTCCGGCGGCATTGAAATATCTGAAGCAAACCGAATCCAGCCCATAGGCAACTGCGTAATCCTGTAAAATCTCTTCTACCTGAAGTTTTGTTCTACCATAGGGATTCAGCGGCTTGAGAGGGTGGTCCTCAGTGATCATTTCCATCACCGGTTCACCGTAAACCGCAGCTGTGGAAGAAAATACAAATTTATCTACGCCGTGTTTGCGCATGGCTTGCAGCAGATTGAGGGTTCCGGTTACGTTGTTATCGTAATACTCAAAGGGTTTTTCTACGGATTCGCTGACTACGATCAGTCCTGAAAAGTGAAAAACTGCATCATATGATCCTTCTGCAAACAGTTTTTCAAGGTCTGCGGGATTACGCAGGTCTCCTTGGACGAATTTACCCCATTTAAGTGCCTGTGCGTGCCCGGTGGAGAGATTGTCAAATACAGTGACATCATGCCCGGCCTCGGCAATCATTCTGGTCATGTGTGAGCCGATATATCCTGCACCGCCGCAGACGAGCAGGGAAAGTTTATTGCTCATTTTTGTGCTCCGGTTGTAGTGAGTAAATTTGTTATCAAAGAGGAGGATTATTTATCAAAAAAAATGATTTGTCGAGGGGAGCCGTTGATTCATGTTGTTATGGCGGACGGTATAATCTATTTAGCTTGTAACTGATTGAGTGTTGTTGGATCTTATAGATATCTGTTATGATGTAATATCAAGAACTATTTTTTTGACCGCTAACCGAGGATAATAATTTGCGGAAAACAATCATATGCATGACTCTGCTTCTGTTTGTCGCGCTATGCGGCATGGCGTCTGCGGCATCTGAAAGGGTAGTTTTCTATCCTTCCGGGGCTGATTTCAGCAGCAAGGTTAAAACTGACATCAAACAGGATGTCAATGGCGATTACGTTGCGTTCACCCTTACAGGGCAGGCTGTTCCGGATACGTTTACTATCGCATCCTTAACCAAAGGGGTGGCCATTAATGATGTTTCGTGGAGCCGGAGTGATTTGTCACGTTCTCCCGCTGCAATTGAACTGGGTAAAAAAATTGATCAGCTGAAGTTCAAGCGCAACGCTGTTATTTCGCAGAAACAGGCAGTAGACGGCGGAATCGCATTTTGGAAGGAAAGGGGCAAGGAACAGCAGATTAAACCATCTGATCTGGGAAATATCGCAGGGCAGGTGGTCAGCAATCTTTCCAAGCTTTATACGGAATCAGCGAAACTCAAGGTTAAGATTGATGAATTGCAGGAACTCATTAACGACTTGATACGACAGTTGAAGGAAATGTCAGGCGGCGGCAAGCTGATTTGGAATGTAAAAGTTTCTGTAGTTTCCAAAGGTGCCAAGAGTGCTGATTTCAAAGTAGGTTACATGCTGCGCAATTGCGGGTGGACTCCAAAGTACAAGCTCGATGCATTTCCCGGTTCCGGAAAGGTTGAATTTACCTTTGAAGCTGAAATATATCAGGGTAGCGGCATGGACTTTAAAAAATGTGATGTAGCCCTTGCAACGGTAAAAAAACGTTCCAGAATATCCCCTCCACAACTTGGAATCTGGATAATTGAACCACGCCCTGAGCCGGAACCGGTAGTGGCTCGCTATGCCATGGATGAAATGAATATGGCAATGGAGTCAGCTCCCATGGCTAAAAGCGCAGGGAGCGGTATGTCTTTTAAACGGGCCCCTAAGCGGGTTAGCAAGGCAACTTATTCATTGTGGGAGATGGGTAGAAAATCCATTCCTGCGGGTAGTACCAGAAAATATGCGGTGGAGAGTGAGACTTGGAAGTCTGAATTCTCATTTATAGCCCGTCCTTCCCTTACGCCGGATGTTTTTGTTTCCTCTAAGACTATTCTTGCAGAAGCCAAGGATTATCCAGCTGGAATAGCCCTTATGTTCATGGAAGGAACCATGATCGGGAAGAAACGTTTTTCTTTTTCCGGCAAGGAGAAGAAGCTGTTTTTCGGCTCTGATCCGATGCTTAAGGCTGAACGTAAAACTGTAGAGAAAAAATCGGGCGAGCAGAGCATGTTCGGTTCCAAGCAGACTTACAACTGGAAATATAAACTTGAGCTTGAGAATAGCAGAAAATCCCCAATTAAGGTGCTGGTACAGGAACCATCCCCTATTTCCGGTGATAAGCGAATCAAACTTGAGGTTACAACTAAGCCCAAAGCTGAGATTAAAGATGATAATTTTGAGTGGCTGGTTGAAGTTCCGGCTGCTGGAAAATACTCGGTAAATTATGCCGTGGAAATGAAAGCTCCGGATGATATGGAAATTGATCTTGGGATCGGAAAGTAAGGAAAATAAGTAGATTAAGTATGAAATACAAAAAGGCCCGCCATTTGGCGGGCCTTAGTTTTTAAGGATCCAGAGTTTTCATTGATGATCTGAGCTGTAATTCCTGAAGGATCAGTCTTTCATACTCCGGGCTGTATTGAATATCTTCTTGATTATCCTGTTCGAGCATCTTGGCCAGAAACTGTGTTTCTTCCCAGAAGTCTAGCAGTTCTTCGTTTGCTAATGATTTAATTTGGTCTTCCAATGTAATATTTTCTGTCGGGGAAAACTGAGCCATGCGAGTTCATACCCTCCTGAGCTTCGCTTTTTGCTATCCAGTATCTCTGATAGTCATTAATATGCCACTAGTCAATTTCTGTGCTAAGAAAAAGGTGTAATTGTTTTATAATTTCAGGATTAGCTTGCAAATATTTCAGATGAATAATAATATAAAATTAAATTAGACTTTTGAAATTTTTAGAAATTAAAAAATTGATCAAATTACTTGGTCATCCACTGTAAAAAAGTAACAGGGGGGACAAATATGGAAGAAGGTAAGAAGATTGCGCTTGACGCGGAATTGATTCAGCTGGTTACCTTCAGTATCGGTGAAGAGGAATTTGGTGTTGATATTCTCAAGGTTCAAGAAATCATCCGAACCATGGAAATTACCAAAGTTCCCAGAGCACCGCAATTCGTCGAAGGTGTAATCAACCTTCGGGGAAAGGTTATTCCCATCATAGATCTCAGAAGCAAATTCGGCCTGCAATTTCGTGAACACGATCAGCATACCAGAATTATTGTAATCGAAATTAACGATATGATAGTAGGTTTTGTTGTGGACTCCGTTTCCGAAGTCCTGCGAATTCCTGCATCTACTGTTGAACCGCCGCCGCCTGTTGTCTCCGGTCTTGAATCTGAATACATCAGCGGAGTTGGTAAACTTGAAGATAGACTGCTTATCCTGCTCGATCTGAACAGACTTCTGTCCAACGAAGAACAGGAACAGCTGGCACAAGTCTAGCCGCTGTTGAAAAGGTTTGATTTCGAGATATCTTCGGGTGTTTTGAACTTCAATCTTATAAGTGCTTTTGTCCGGTTTACTAAATAATTGTTTTAAAACTGGACAGCGGCATCATTTCTCTGCAAAAAAAAGTCGTCCTCTGCTTGAGCGGGGGACGACTTTAATTTTGATAAATTTCTGGAGTTAGTTTGTCCTTACCAGCCCAGCTCTCCGCTTTTGCTTCCGGAAGCGGAGATAACTTACGTATTTTTAAAAGCGGCCATGGAACACAGGCTTTCACTGCTCACAACCTCCATTCACGGGGGGAGTCGGTCGTGCTTGTCGCTCCGGGGGCGCGCGAATATTCAGAACTCAAAGCTCTGCTGACTCTTTTCAGCCGCAATGAACTTGACCGCAAGGGAAAGATTGTTCCTTCATGGGAAAGGGATTGGGTTTTTCTACCGCCTTATCTGAGCAAGAATCCCGCTGCCTCGGATTGGGCTGAACGCTGGGCTGCTTTGCACGCACTTACCCGTGGCGGTAAACAGTCAGTGCTGATGACTGCTGACAATTTACTACCCAAATGGCCGTCCCCGGATGTTCTGGAGAGCAACTATATCGTTCTTGCTAAAGGCGAGGAGATGGACCCTGAATTGCTCATGGAGCAGGCGGTGACATGGGGATATACAAGAACAAAGCTTGTTTCCGGATACGGTGAAATGTCCATGCGCGGTGATATCCTTGATATTTACGCACCCGGATATGACCTGCCCATACGCTTAGAATTTTTCGGGGATATTCTTGAAGAAATCCGTGTTTTTGATCCTTCTTCCCAGAGGTCAAAGGCTGATCTGGATGAAGTTACCCTGTTGCCCGTTGCTCCGGCAATGCTTACCGGGAATTACGTAGATGAGGCTGAAGCACTTTGGGCACAGCTGAAAAAAACAGGTGAAATTTCCTCGGAAGGGTATACCCGTCTGCTTGAAAAGGCCGGAAATGCTGACGGCATGATCTGGCCTGGACTTTTTTATCCTGAAGCTGTTGATCTAAAAGCTTTCTTTCCGCAAAAATCAGTTTATGTGCTTTCGTCCGCATCCAACCTGCGTTCAAAATTGCAGGATCAGGAATACGGCTGGAAAACATTTTTACATGATAAATCAGCCCATAACGGCTGCAAATGGCCTATGCATGTTATTTGTTGGAATGAGGAAAAAGCTCGTTCCACATGGCGTGAAGAACGGCAGATGGTTTTTGAAGACCTGGTTATCGGCAGAGAAAAGGATGGAATAGATCTTTCTGAACGGGGGCTTTCCGCATTTACTGATCTTTTTTGGAAGCCGGAACAGATTAAACGCCCTTGGGCAGCACTTGTTGCTGCTTTGAAAGAATGGAAAAGTGAACGTTTCCAGACTGTACTGAGCTTTCGGACCGAGCGTTCCCGTAAAAAATTTCTTTCCCTTATTGAGCCGGAGCAACTAACCATTGCTACGGAGTATTCACCTTTGAACAAGGGAATCTATGCTCTTGTTTCGCCTCTTAGGCAAGGCATGGAGCTGGAGTGGAACCAGACGGTTATTCTCGGTGAAGATGTAATTCAGCCGCAGGCCGCAAAGGGCACCCGCAGCCGTGATAAAGCCTTTGAAGGCATGACCAGCTACGAGGACCTGCTCCTTGAGGATCTGCTGGTTCACCGTGACTATGGTCTTTCTCGTTTTGGTGGTCTGCATCATATGAATATAGGGGACGTGGCTAACGATTATCTGCTTCTCTTTTTTGATTCCGAAGATAAACTCTATGTCCCGGTGGACCGTTTAAATCTGGTTCAGAAGTACAAGGGCCCTGAAGGCTCTTGCCCTATTCTGGATAAGCTGGGCGGGGCACGCTGGGCCAAGACTCGCGAAAAAGCCCGCAAAGCAATTGAAAAGATAGCCGGGGAACTGGTGGAAATGTATGCTTACCGTAAAATTGCCAAAGGTTACGCATACGGTCCGCTTGATGAAATGTATTGGGAATTTGAATCTACTTTCGGATTTGAAGAAACCCCGGATCAGGAAAAAGCCATTAAGGATGTTTTCCGCGATATGGAAAGCCCTGAGCCCATGGACCGCCTTGTTTGCGGTGATGTAGGTTTCGGTAAAACAGAGGTTGCTCTGCGTGCAGCCTTCAGGGCTGTGCTTGACGGCAAACAGGTGGTCCTGCTTTGTCCCACAACTGTTCTTGCAGAGCAGCATTATCAGACCTTTGTGCAGCGTATGGAAGGTTTTCCGGTAACAGTGGGCATGCTTAGTCGTTTTGTTACAAAATCTCGTCAGAAGCGGGTTTTGGAGGAAATGTCATCGGGGGGGCTTGATATTCTCATCGGAACCCACCGGGTTCTCTCCAAGGATGTAGAAGCTCCTAATCTCGGCCTGCTTATCCTTGATGAAGAGCAGCGTTTCGGTGTGCGCCATAAGGAACGGCTTAAGGAAATGCGTAAGAATATCGACGCCTTGACCTTGACGGCAACTCCCATCCCTCGAACCTTGCAGCTTTCTCTTTCCGGGGTGCGCAGCCTGAGCACCATTGAAACTCCTCCCGTGGATCGCAAGCCTGTTGAAACAGCACTTATTGAGCGTGATGAAGCCATGCTGGCTTCCATAGTGGCCCGCGAACTTGAACGCGGGGGGCAGATTTTCTGGGTCCATAACCGGGTTCAGGGTCTTGAGCGGGTGGTTGAGTATGTTAAGAAACTCGCCCCTGAAGCTTCGGTGGGTATGGCTCACGGTCAGATGACTGAAAAAAATCTTGAAGAAACGATTCATAAATTCTGGCACAAGGAACTGGATATTCTGGTTGCCACAGCCATTATTGAATCCGGGCTTGATTTCCCTAATGCCAACACCCTGATTGTGGATCAGGCCCAGATGTTCGGCCTTGGGCAGCTTTACCAGCTTCGCGGCAGGGTGGGGCGCAGCACCCGTCAGGCATATGCATATTTTGCTGTATCATCACTGGACTCTCTTTCTGAAAAAGCTAAACGCAGGATGCAGATTATTTTGCAGCTTGATTACCTTGGAGCAGGTTTTAAGGTAGCCATGGAAGATTTGCGTTTGCGCGGAGCAGGCAACATACTCGGTGAAGTCCAGTCCGGTCAGATGGCTAAGGTTGGACTTGATCTGTTTCTTGAAATGCTGGACGAAGAAGTTCGCAGGATTAAAGGCGATGATTCTACGACAGTTAGTGACCCTGAGATGAATTTTGTATTTAAAGCCCATTTGCCGGAAGATTTTGTTCCTGATGCAAGAGAGCGGCTGAGGTACTACCGCGCTCTTTCTTCAGCAGACAGCGAGGCTGGAATTGAAGAGCTCGCCGCCGAGATCAAAGACCGCTTTGGACATTTTCCGGATGAGGTTGAGAATTTCATAGCTGTACTTTACCTTAAGCGGACTCTGGCCCGTCTCGGTGTTGTACGGGCTGATTTGTTTCCCACTCGGGTTATCCTAACCTGGTTGGAAAACAATAACCCGGTAGATCCGGCAAAACTTATCGCCTGGATCGGTGAGCAGGGTGAGAAGGCTAAGCTCAAGCCACCTGCTGCCCTTGAGGTACGACTTGACCAGAATGTTTCTATTTCACAAGGCCTTGATTCTGTTTGCAAAAAACTTGAACCGCTACTTTAACTTTACCGTAATACGGTTTATTAGGAAGCTGATATGAAAAGAATACTGATCGGTATCCTGCTGGCTTGTTTTCTCATCGGGGGATGCCAGAATAAAAGCGAAGAACCGGGAATTATCGCACGGGTAAACGGAAAACCAATTTACCTGAGCCAGCTCGATTATAAATATGATCTTACCCATGAAGGTAGCAGCGGCTTTGTTCCTTCTGTGGCGCAGGTCCGGGGTGAATACGGTCAGATTCTCGGAGACCTCATTGTTCAAGAATTGGTATCGCAAGAACTGGAGCAGCGTGAAATTCCTGTTTCCGACAAGGAAATGAAGGAAGCTGAAGATGAAGTCCGCTCTGATTATCCTGATGATTCTTTTGAACAGATTCTAATTGAAGAATACATTGATATTAATTCATGGCGTTCCCAGCTTAAATACCAGCTGGCTATGGATAAATTTTACCGCGATATTCTGCGTCCTGAAATCAAGATTGATTACAAGGAAGCGGAGAAATATTACCGGACCCATCTTTCTGATTTTTATATGCCTGCCGGATACCGTTTTATTATGGTTAAGGGTATGGGCAAAGATCTGGTACTTAAAGGAGTTGAACTTTACCGCGAAGGGCTGAGTCCTGCGGCAATATCCGCTAAATTACGCAAGGTTTCAGTACGTGAAATCTGGATTAGAAGCGGGCAGATTCCTGCGGCATGGAAAACTTTTGTGGAGGATCTTGAGCCGGGTAAGGCTTCCCCTGTAATTACTCAGAAAAAAGAAGTTTTCTGCCTGATTCTCAAGGAAAAAAAAGAAGCGACACTGCTTACTCCGTTGCAGGCTTACCCCATGGTTGAAAAAGTTTTGCTGGAAAAGAAACTTGAGGAAAAATTTGAAGCATGGCTCAAAAACAAAATGGCGACTTCGAATATCAAAATCAGCAAGAATCTGATGCCGGAATTAGAAAACACTGTGCCGGAGGTTGAGTCTCCAGAGACAGCAAAAGCTGAATAGTTGCATAGTTTAATGAAAGAGTTTAGTTAGTCATAGGAATTAGCTAAGTAGCGGCCGTTTTGCGGCTGTTTTGATAAATCTGACGATCAAACCGGACTTGAGTCCGGTTTCTATATTCAGGAGAATTGAATTGAAGCGCATTATTGCCGGTTTTCTGGCCAGCATGGTCATTTGCTCCGCATCATTTGCCACTGCTGAGGAAAAAGTTGTTGATGGAATCGTTGCAGTTGTAAACGGTGAAGTTGTGACAATGTACGAACTGAACAGAAAGATGGCTCCCATCATGAAACAGTTCAAAGGCAAAACTCTTTCCGCAGTTGAAGTGGAACAGCTGAAAAAAATACGTCAGCAGATTCTTGATCGTTTCATTAACGAAATCATTATTGATCAGGAAAGTAAAAGACTTAAGGTTGATGTTTCCACTCAGGATGTTGAAACTGAGATTAAAGCTATTAAAGAAAAAAGTAATTTGAGCGATGAAGAATTCGAACGTCAGCTCGAACTTCAAAAAACCAACCTCACTAAATTTAAAGAAAAAATCGGAAAAGATATTCGTAAACACCGCCTTCTTTCTTACAAAATCAAAAGTAAGGTTGTTGTAACTGACAATGAAATCAAGGCGGCGTGGAACAGCACCCGAACCGATCAGGGTGATGTTGCCAAAAGTGTACATCTGAAATTGATTCTTTTTCCTGAAAATGTTTCTGCTGAGCAGGTTCGCGAGCAGATTATGGTCGGGGAAACCACTTTTGAAGAAGCTGCCGATAAATATACCACTGGCCCCGGAGCGGGAAGTGGCGGAGATCTTGGTGTGCTGGAATGGGACGATCTTGCGCAAACCTGGCATGATGCCCTTGAAGGGTTGAAACCGGGCGGTGTAAGTAAGCCCTTTGAAGTTCAGAGCTTTAACGCTTTGCTCAAGCTTGATTCCTATGTCAACACTGAAGAAGCATCTTTTGAAGACAGCAAGCAGGAAATTTATCAACGGCTTTACCGTCAGAAACAAGACGAATTATTTGCCGGTTTTATCAAAAAGCTCAGGGAGAAGGCTGTTATTGAGCTTAAATAAACGGGGAGAACTGTAGCGGATCTCGGCTGCCTTGCGGGCAGCTTTTAACGACGGTTTCAAATTGATTTTGAAACATTACTGCCAGACTGTATCGAGAGGGTCGTATGGATTTAAAAGAGCTTGGTTCCCGATTGAAAGATGAACGAGAACGGCAGGGGTTGACCATTGAGCAGATCATGGAGATCACCAAAGTCAGCCGCGTGAATATTAACGCCATTGAAAGTGGCAACCGGAAAGAATTCCCTCACGAAGTATATGCCAAAGGATTTGTAAAGACTTACGCCAAAGCCCTTGGTTTGGATGCTGAACAAATAGGTGAAGAATTTTCACAAATTATGGGGGCCGGAACTGCTGAAGCAGAAGGTATGGCTGAAGAATCCAGCCTGCCTGATTATGGACCGGGACCTAAGAAGAACCCTGCCGGAACGATTTTTCTGGTTTTGATTTTGGCCGCAATTGTTGGTGGACTTGTGTATTACCTACATGACAATTCATTTTTTGGTGCTCAAAATGACCTTCAAACAGAAGTTATCGTAGAAGAGACTGTTCAGGAAAAGCCCGTTGTGGCGGATCAGGAAGCAACAGCTCCGGTTGTTGAAGAAAAGCAGGCTGAAGTTTCTGAACCCGCTCCTGCTGAATCCGCAGAGCCCGCAGTGAAGGATGCATCGGTTGAGCCTGAAGTTGAAGATGTGGTCGAAGCTGTAACGCTGCCGGTTGTAAAAGAAACGGTTGCTGTAGCTGAACCGGTCGGTAACATCGTGGCTATTACCGCCAAACCGGGGGAAGCCTGCTGGCTCGAAGCTGTGGTTGACGGTGATAGCAAAGAATATGTACTTCAGGAAGGTGACACTCTTTCTCTTCCTTATGAGGACAGTTTGAAAATCAAACTTGGCAATGGCGGCGGCGTTGAAATTCTTTCCAACGGCAAGCCTTTTGAATTTGAGGCACCTAAAGGTAAGGTTAAAAAACTGGATTTCCCCGCAGCCCGTTAAAAGGTGGCACTCCAGTTGGTCATGATACCAGATGGAACTGACTGAAAAAGTAGTAATACTCAAAACCGGTAAGTTTAAGGAAAACGATCTGTGGGTGCGCTATATTTCCTCCACACGGGGAGTGCAGAACGCATTCGCCTTCGGAGGCAGCAGAAGCCGCAGACGTTTTGGCGGATGCCTTGAACCATTTTCTCAAGTACTCTTTAAAACCGGCACCAATAAAACCGGTACGTATCAGGTTTTACAGGAAGGGAGCCTTGTTAAAGGGTATCCCGGAATCCGTTCAAACCTGCGTAAAATGGGGCTTGCCGCCAATTGTTTTAAGTTTATCGAGTCTGCGGTTTTAGAGCGCGATGGAAACCGTGCTGTTTTTGAACTGTTGACCGAAACGCTGGATGTTATCGAAGAAGCGGAGCCGGATGACTTCTTTCCGCTTTTCTTCCGGGCCAAGGTTGCATTTGAACAGGGATACAATCCTGACTTTACAATTTGCGCTCAATGCGGCAAACCTTTGTTCAGTTCTCGTCCTGTGGTCTTTAATATTGAAAAGGGCCAGCTGAGTTGTCTGGACTGTTCTGACGGCAGGCAGGACGAAACCATAAGTGCGGGAACAGCGAGAACTCTGGCCTGGATTCAGGATACCGGACCGTCCAGCTGGGTGACCCTGCAACTTCCTGCGGAAATCCGGCAGGAATGCTTTTCAGTTATGGACCGTTTCATGGCTTACCATATGGGACTTATCTGGGAAGGTAACGGATACCGGAAGATATAAAATTTTCTCTGCCCGGTAAGGGCAGTCTGTTCAGGATGGATCTATGTCCTTCCTGTGTTTATTTGTTTGTAAACCGGACATTTCTTTCCTCTGTACGCGGTACAGGGCACGGAAATGAATCAATACAAATGTTTGTTTGCTAGATGAGAGGAATTTGATGAATTTTCAAGATGTTATACTTAAACTTCAGGACTTCTGGTCTGATTACGGATGTTGCATTGTCCAGCCTCTTGATATTGAGGTCGGTGCGGGCACATTCAACCCTTCAACTTTTTTCCGCGTAATCGGACCTGAGCCGTGGAATACCGCATATGTTGAGCCTTCCCGCCGTCCCACTGACGGCCGTTACGGTGAAAACCCCAACAGGCTTCAGCACTATTTCCAGTTTCAGGTAATCCTGAAACCTTCTCCTGACGATGTTCAGGACCTGTACCTCAAGAGTCTTGAAATTCTTGGTATCGACGCTAAAGAGCATGACATCCGTTTTGTTGAGGATGACTGGGAATCCCCCACACTCGGCGCATGGGGTCTTGGCTGGGAAGTATGGCTTAACGGCATGGAAGTTACCCAGTTTACTTACTTCCAGCAGGTGGGTGGTATTGATCTCAAACCTGTTTCCGTTGAACTCACATACGGCCTTGAGCGTATCTGCATGTACTTGCAGGGCGTTGAGTCTGTTTACGACCTTAAATGGAATGACAAGGTTACCTACGGACAGATTTTCCACCAGAACGAAGTTGAGCAGTCCAAATATAACTTTGAACTCAGCGACGCCAATATGCTGCTGGACCTCTTCGATAAATATGAAGCTGAAAGCAAGAAGCTCTGTGAAGAAGGGCTGCCCCGTCCGGCATATGAATACTGCCTGAAGTGCTCCCATACCTTCAATATGCTTGATGCCCGCGGAGCTATTTCTATTACTGAAAGGGCAACCTATATCGGCAGAGTGCGTAATCTCGCTTCCGCAGCCGCAAAGCTTTATGCGGAAGAACGCGAGAACCTGAATTACCCCATGCTTGAAAACGATTAAAAAAACGGAAGCTAAGATGGCCGATTTTATACTCGAGATTGGAATTGAAGAGATGCCCGCCCGCTTTGTTCCCCGGCTGGGTATCGATATTAAAGATATTTTCAGCACTCTTCTTGAAGAGAGCATGATTGATAACGCAAGCGTTGAAACTTTTGCCACCCCGCGCAGGCTGACAGTCTTTGTTAAAGATATGGCAACCGTGCAGAAAAAGGTTGAAGAAGAAGTTTCCGGTCCTCCGGCCCGCATTGCTTATGATGCAGATGGTAACCCCACCAAGGCTCTTACCGGTTTTGTAAAGTCTCAGGGTATTGCCCTTGAAGATGTTTACACCCTCGAGACTGGGAAGGGTGATTACCTTGCGGCTAAGAAGACTGTTGGCGGCGGTGAAACCATCTCCATCCTGCCTGAACTTTGCGTGACTGCGATTAAAAAACTTTCCTTCCCCAAGAAAATGAAATGGGGCAACCTTGATTTCGCTTTCGGACGTCCGTTGCGCTGGTTGCTTTGCCTGTTCGGTACTGACGTTGTTGAATTCGAAATGGCCGGCATGCCTTCAGGCCGCCAGACTTTCGGTCATCGCGTAATGGGTGCCGGTCCTTGGGAAGTTGCATCTGCCGATGATTATTTTGATGTAATCAAAGAAAAGTCTTCCGTTATCATTTCTCCCATTGAAAGGGGAGAGCAGGTCCGCAAGGGAGGCGATAAGCTCGCTTCCGAACTGAGCGGTTCCGTGGTCTGGAAGGATTCCCTGCTGGAAGAAGTCAGCAACCTTGTTGAGCTTCCCGTGCCCATCATCGGTAACTTTGATGAGTCTTTCCTTGAACTTCCCAAGGAAGTGCTGCTGACCAGTATGGAAAGCCACCAGAAGTGCTTCGGTATCCAGAAGGAAGACGGAGAATTGCTCCCGCACTTTCTGTGTACCCTGAACCTCGTTCCCAAAGATGTGGAACTGGTGCGCAAGGGCTGGGAAAAGGTTCTCCGTGCAAGACTCGAAGACGGTCGCTTTTTCTGGAAAAACGACCTCAAAACCGATTTCGACACCTGGCTTGCCAAGCTGGATAATGTTGTATTCCTCGGTCCCTTGGGTTCCATGGGCGACAAGTCGCGCAGAATGGAACGTCTTGCCGCATTGATCGCAGGTAAGACCGATGCTTCCTTGCAGACTGAAATGGCACGTGCCGGACGTCTTGCAAAAGCTGATCTCGTTTCCGAGATGGTCAACGAATTTGATAAACTTCAGGGTAAAATGGGCGGCATCTACGCTTCTAAATGCGGCGAAGATGACATTATCTGCAAAGCCCTGTATGAACAATATTTACCTGCCGGACCGGAAAGCCCCGTGCCTTCCACTCTTGGCGGTGTGATTGTTTCCATGTCCGATAAGGCTGACACTCTGGTCGGTTGCTTCGGTCTGAATAAGATCCCCACTGGCGCAAACGATACCTACGCTCTGCGGCGTGCCGCTCTGGGTATCGTGCGTATGATTATACAATATGACTTGAGAGTGGACATCCTTGAAATCATGGACATGGCCTATGAAGGTTACTCCAAAGATATCAAATGGAAACTCGAAAAGTCTGAACTCCTCGAAAAGCTTGGAGAATTCATTTCCAACAGGCTCCGTGCCTACTTCACAGGTAAAGGCTATGAAACAAGAGTTGTTGATGCAGCTCTTGGTGCCGGCTACCGTGATGTTACTGCTCTTAAGGCAAGAGTCGAAGCGTTGGCTGAATTTGCTAAGACTGAAGGTTTCGAGCAGGCCGTGCTTACTTTCAAGCGCGCAGCCAACATCATCAAGAAGCAGGGCAGTGAGCAAGGTGTGTCGCTCACCGGCGGTTTTGAAGTTGATAAGTTGGAAGAAGCGCAGGAAAAAGAGCTTGCCGTTAAGCTTGATGAAACTGCCGCTCGCTTTGAGGAGCTCTGGGAAAAAGACGAGTTTACCAAGCTGTTCGCAATCCTCGGCGAACTGCGTCCCTATGTTGACGATTTCTTTGATAATGTAATGGTTATCTGCGAAGACAAGGGGCTTAGAATGAACCGTCTCAACCTGCTTAAAGCACTGGTCGACAGGCTTAGCAGGCTGGCTGATTTCGGAGCTTTGCAGGTTTAATTCTGCGGCTCCGGCTTTAAAAAGAGTTTTGGTTGATTTTTTTCTAGACTTTTTCTTAGAAAAAATCGTCCCTTAACCTTGACAGGAATATCTGTTATTGGTTAAAGACACTCTTCGATTGAACGCAATCCCGGTTGACCGGGTTTTAAAAATAGAATTTAATTTTAAGGAGAAATACCTTGGCGAATCATAAATCCGCACTCAAAAGACACCGTCAGAGCATTAAGCGCAACCTGCGTAACAACATGGTACGTACCCGTATCAAAAACGTTGTTAAAGAAGTTCGTGCAGCTGTAGAAGCTAACGACACTGAACTCGCAGCAACTTCCCTGCGCAAGGCTACTGCTGTCCTCGATAAGGCAGCTACCAAAAAGGTAATCCACGCACGTGCAGCAGCACGCAGGATTTCCCGCCTCAGCGCAGCCGTTAACAAAATGGCTTAGTGTCTTAAAAGATTCTTTTCTTTACAAGACAAAATCAGCCCGTCGCCTTGTGCGACGGGCTTTTTACGTTCTTTGCACTTTGAAACAAAGTTGTTGTTGCTGAATTGAAGCTATCAAGCTATAAGCAACTATTGATTTCAACAGTACTTTTCTGTCTATCGCCAGATGTAATGCGCAAGGAGTAACTTTTGAGGGTTATCATAGTAGGAGCCGGAGAAGTCGGTTTTAATGTAGCCAGACGTCTTTCCGGTGAGAACAAGGATGTTGTCGTAATTGACATGAATCCTAAAGCTCTTAGTAAGGTTTCCGATTCGCTGGATGTCCAGACGATTCAAGGGTCCGGTTCCAGTCCTGAAATTCTGGAAGAAGCCGGAGTGAGTGAAGCTGATATTTTTCTGGCGGTGACCGACAAAGATGAAATCAACCTCATCTCGACTTTTCTTGCCAACAAGTTGAATTCCGACATAATCAAACTGGCCCGCATCAGAAATGACGATTACACCAAGTATTCCGACATGTTCTCTGAAGGGGACCTGCGAATTGACACCATTATCAATCCGGATGAAGAAGTTGTTGAGTCCATTCTGAGGGTTATGAGTGTTCCCGGATCTGTTGAAATCAATGATTTTGTCGGCGGCAAGGTTAGATTGATCGGGGTTAAATTGCCCGATGACAGCCCCCTTGTAGGCGTGCAGCTTATGAAAGTGCGTGAGCAACTGGGCGAAGATATTGATGTTGTTATTGCCGCACTTGTACGGGATGACCAACTGATCATTCCCGGCGGTCTGGACACAATTGAGCAGGGCGATATAGTCTACTTTACCTGTGTTCGCGATCAGCAGAATGAATTGCTCAAACGTGCCGGCATATTATCCGATCCTATTAAAAAGGTACTTATTGTCGGCGGCGGAAATGTTGGCTCTCTGCTTGCCCGCGCACTCGACAACAAAAAATACCATACCCGTCTGGTCGATAATGACGCTGATCGTTGTGCTGATTTATCCGAGACTCTGGACCGGGTAATTGTCCTTAATGGGGACGGCACTGATCAGGATCTTCTTAATGAAGAGAATGTAGGTGATCTGGATATGGTTATCTCCGTGACCGGTGATGAGGAAATGAATATCCTTTCCTGCCTGCTGGCAAAAAATCTCGGTGCGCGAAAGACCATCACCCGTATCAATAAATTTGCCTACATTCCGCTTATTCAGCCCATCGGCATTGATCATCTTGTCTGCCCGAGACTTTCAGCTATCAATTCCATTTTGCATTTTGTACGTCAGGGTAAGGTAATCTCCGCTGTTTCCATCAAAGGAGAGGAGGCCGAAGCTCTCGAAGCCATAGCGCAGGAAAAATCAGATATCGTGGGCAAGCCGATTATGGAACTTAACCTGCCCAAGGGAACCCTGATCCTTTGCTTTCAGCGCGGCGATGAAGTAATTATCCCCACAGGTTTGACTGTGATTGAGCCCAATGACCGACTCTTGATTATTTCCACCCACAAAAATATTCCCAAAATTGAGAAGGCTCTCACCACCACGCTGGAGCATTATTAATGCGCTGGAAAATCGTTCTGCACATAATCGGAGCGTTGACGCTTTGTGTAGGGTTAACCATGCTTTTTCCGCTGGGATTCTCACTTTATTATCAGGATGCCGGAATTCTGCCCCTGCTTAAATCCTTCGGGCTTACCTGCCTAAGCGGGCTGGCTATGTTTCTCCTTTTCATGGATCGGGAAGGAAACAAGGGACTCAGTCATCGTGAAGGCATGGCAATTGTTGCTTTAGGTTGGGTTTTTGCAGGATTTTTTGGCAGCCTGCCGTTTTATTTCGGTGACGTATTTACCAGTTACGTTGACTGTTTTTTTGAATCTCTATCCGGTTTCACCACCACCGGAGCCTCGGTGATGATGGATATTGAGAAGAATGCCAAAGGTATTCTTTTCTGGCGCAGCCTGACCCACTGGCTGGGCGGAATGGGGATTATCGTGCTTTCGCTGGCGATCTTGCCTTTCCTTGGGGTAGGGGGGATGCAGCTTTACAAAGCGGAAGTTCCCGGACCGGTTCCAGATAAACTTAAGCCGCGTATTAAGGACACAGCTCTGGTGCTCTGGAAGGTTTATGTGCTTTTTTCCGCCATTGAAGCGGTTCTGCTTATGTTCGGCGGCATGGATTTTTTTGATTCCCTTTGTCATACATTCGGCACCCTTGCCACCGGGGGATTTTCTACCAAGAATTCATCAGTTGCCTATTTTCAGAGTGCTTACATTGA
Source organism: Desulfovibrio sp. JC022 (assembly GCF_010470665.1). NCBI lineage: Bacteria > Pseudomonadati > Thermodesulfobacteriota > Desulfovibrionia > Desulfovibrionales > Desulfovibrionaceae > Desulfovibrio > Desulfovibrio sp. JC022. The sequence continues at coordinate 102,096 of NZ_VOPZ01000011.1, forward strand.
TTATGTAATTACATTTTTTATGCTTGTGGCAGCTGTTAACTTCAGTCTGCACTATCAGATGATCAAGGGCCGTCCGCTGCTGCTCTGGAGAGATCCTGAATTCAGGTTCTTCGGAGTCATCACCCTCATCATTATGGCCATTGTGACCATTTCAGTTTATTCGGCCACAAACTACGATTCTATCGCCGACTCTATCCGCTATACCTCATTTCAGGTTGCATCCATTATGAGTACTACGGGATACGCAACAGCCGATTATGAAATCTGGCCTGCGGTTGCGCAAGGGTTGTTGCTTTTCTGTATGTTCCTCGGTGGTTGTGCCGGGTCCACCAGTGGTGGGATGAAGCATCTGCGTATCATGCTGCTTCTGAAGCAGGCTTATCAGGAAGTTTTTCGTGTTATTCACCCCCGATCTGTAAACCGGGTCAAGCTTGGCAAGACTGTAGTAAAACCGGATACCATGAATGATATCCTCGGATTCTTCGTACTCTGGCTGCTGCTTTTTGTTGTCTGCGGTTTGATCGTGGCGGCAACCGGAGTGGACGTTGTTTCATCTTTTGCAGCTTCTTTGGCCTGTATCGGCAATATCGGGCCCGGTATCGGTAGCGTCGGGCCTACTGAAAACTATGCCCACATACCAGAAGTAGGCAAATGGGCTCTTGTTTTCTGCATGTTGCTGGGACGTCTTGAAATTTATACCGTGATCGTGCTTTGCGTTCCTGAGTTTTGGAGAAAGTAGGGACTTTCTCATAAAACATATGAGTGACATTGAAATCAGATATATTGACCATACAGCTATCCCTGAAAACAGCAGAATTTGTTTGTACGGTATAGGCAAAGGCGGGGCGGAGTCGTTGAAGCTGCTGCGCCAGATACGTTCTGATGTGGAAATTGTTTTTTTTGCTGATACTTATCAGTCCGGTTCATTTGAAGGGTTTGAAATATTAAGCCCGCAAGCTCTTGTTGAGCGTAAAAATGAATATGATCTGATTCTGGTTTGTTCCTGCTATTATCCTGAGATTATCAAACACCTTCACTCGTTGGATATTAATAACGTCGCCGGATTTTCGTGGCCCAAATTTTATGGCTATCAGTTTTTGCCTGACGAAATTGTTACGCTGGATAATGAAATAAAATTTATTCTGGAAAATTTGCATTCCGAGAGCGACCGGGCTTTGTACAAATTCTTATTCGAGGCGAGGGGTCTCGGTTCGGATCATATCCAACTCAGTTCTCACGACGGTGATTGGGCTTATTTGTTCAAAGAATATAAAGAATTTAGTCGCAAATTTTCCGTTCATATTTTTTATAGCTATTTTGATTTTGTAAATTTGTCAGATGTTGAATATGTTGTACAGGCCGGAGTGTATGACGGCAGCGAAGCACTATTCCTGACCGGGCTGGAACAAATAGAAATGCTCTATGGTTATGATCCTCAAGGCAATACAGCTTTTAGTGAACAAACTTTGCAGATGCTAAGTGATTCAGGAAAATTTACTCTGATTACCAAGGGACTTTGGAACAGTGAAGTCATAGCGGACTTAGCTCTCGACGGAAGTGCCAGCTTTGTTAGAGGAATAGCTGAAAATCAGGATACTGGAACCGTTCAGCTTGCTACTTTGAATAATGAAGCTGAAAGACTTGCCATTCCCCGACTTGATTTTCTTATTGCTGATATTGAGAATTCAGAAATGCTCATGCTTGAAGGGGCGATGAAGATAATTGAACGGGATAGACCACAATTAGCAATTTGTTTCTATCATTCAAAGGAGCAGTTTCTCGGTGTGCCTATAATGTTAATGAAGCAGTTAAAAAATTACGTATTCAAAATAGGCCATTATTCAAAAGGACTGGATGAGAGCGTTTTTTACGCCATACCAAAAGAAAAATTTAATAAATAAAAGGGGAAGCTTCAAGCTTCCCCTTTTTACTTTTAATCTATGCGGTAGTGACAACCTACGCTGTTTTTATTGCGTAAAGCTGCGAGCGTTACAGTCAGTGCTGACTGGCTGCCGTGAAACAGGTCGATGATCGGCCTGCTGATGGGAGTACGCTTATAGAATGAATGCAGGTTGCGATTCAAGTTCTGCAAATCATCAATGGCCCGGTTCAAGCGAGCTGTGGAGCGGGTGATACCCACGTAGTTCCACATGACGTTGCGGATGAAGGCCCAGTCCTGCGCGATGAGTGCCGGGTCTTCGTTTTCATTGGAACCGGGATTTTCCCAGTCCGGAACTGCATTAAGCAGTTTTTTGGGAATTCTGGATTTTTTTTCAACACGCGAGGCGATATCTTCGCCTGAAGTGTATCCCCAGAGCATGCCTTCCAGCAGGGAGGTGCTAGCAAGACGATTTCCGCCATGCACTCCGGTGCAGGAACATTCGCCGATGGCATAAAGGCGGTCCAAAGTGGATTTACCTTTTTCATCCACCAACACACCGCCGCAAAAATAGTGAGCGGCAGGAACAACCGGGATAGGCTGGTTGTTAATGTCGATGCCATTATCTAGACATTTACCATAAATGGTCGGGAACCTTGTGGGCAGATCCTGCTTAACATGGTTGGCTGCGTCCAGATAAACACATTCTTCCTTGGTCCGGAGCATTTCTTCCAGAATAGAACGGGTGACTATGTCGCGGGGAGCAAGATCACCACGTGGATCATAGCGGTGCATGAACGGCTCACCATAACAGTTAATCAGTTTCGCACCTTCACCGCGTACAGCCTCTGAAATAAGGAAGCGTCGGCTGGCCCTTGTGCGTACCCGCTGGAAAAAGGAAGTGGGGTGGAACTGGACCATTTCAGAATTTATAACCCGTGCTTTCGCACGGTTAGCCATGGCTATACCGGAACCGATGGAACCGGGGGTGTTGGTGGTGTGCAGATAAATCTGCCCCAGTCCGCCGGTTGCCAGCACGGTGAAATCGGCCAGAAAGGTTTCCACCATATTCCGTGATTCATTGTACACGTATGCGCCGAGACATTTGTTGCTCAAGGAGTACTTGAACTCGTTCTGGCGGGCGTGGTGATGGTTGGTCAAAAGGTCAATGGCGGTCCTGTTTGTACAGACCCGGATATACGGATGGTCGACAACGTGCTTGATCAGCACATCCATAATCGATTTACCAGTATGGTCGGCGCAGTACAGGATACGGGAAACAGCGTGTCCGCCTTCTTTGGTCAGGCTGTATTCTCCATCGTCATTTTTATGGAATGCAACAGGATATTTTTCCAGCAATAGCTTTTTCAGAACTTCAGGTCCGTTTTTAGCCAGTGTGCGTACCGCTTTTTTGTTGTTGTAGTTCCAACCTGCGGTATTAATATCCTTTTCCAGTGTCTTCGAAGAATCGTCCGGGCCGGTATAAACAACGCCGCCCTGGGCCAGCCTTGTGTTGCCGGTGAAGAGATCGTCTCCCGGAGTTAATAGTGTAACTTCTATACCTTTTTCTGCTATCGTCAGAGCTGATATACATCCGGCGATACCTGACCCGATAATCAAAACTTCAGTTTTCATTCGGTTTTCCTGCATGCCTAATATCTCATTTCACGGCAGCCTTTTCAGGTTCCGGCTATAGGTTATGTCAGTGTTTTTTATTTGCAGACTTCGAGCATTCTTTCGAGGGCAAGTCTTGCCGGTTCACGAATATCCTCAGAAACATCCTCATAAGGGGCTGTTTCCAGATTCTGGAGAAGTTTGGCAAGATTCTTTTCCGTAATTTTAGCCATATTGCTGCAAAAACTGATGCCCAGCGGCAGGATGTTCTTTTCAGGGAACATTTCTTTCAACCTGTTAACTAGATTGGTTTCCGTACCGACTACTATAGTAGTACCCGCAGGAGCATCATTAACATATTTAATCAGATATGATGTTGATCCTGCACCATCAGAAGCCTGAACCAGTTCAGGGGGACATTCGGGATGAACCACTACTTTGCAGCCGGGATATTCAGCACGGAAGCTCTCAATCTGGGCCAGCTTGAACCGCTGATGAATGGCGCAGAGGCCGGGCCAGATCAGCAGTTCCTTGTCTCTGGTTTCTTCAACATCAAACTGTGTCCCTTGGGAACGGATGTTGAGGATCATGCGTTTGTCAGCAGCTATGCCGAGCGTATCCGCAGTGTTCAGCGCAAGGTTCCTGTCCGGCAGGAAGAGGACTGCATCCCCTTGTTCCTGTGCCCAGCGGAGCATTTTTTCAGCATTGGCGGAAGTGCAGACTGTGCCTCCGTGTTTACCACAGACAGTTTTAACCGCAGCAGGTGTGTTCACGTAAGCGAGCGGAATGATTTTTCTTCCGGTCTCGCTGATGAGTCTGGTCAGCACTTTGTCCACCAGCCATGCCGGAGCCATGTTAGCCATGACACAGCCCGCGCTTGCATCGGGGATATAGACCTTCTGGTCTTCCCGGCGCACGATTGCAGCGGATTCGGCCATAAAGTGGACACCGCAGAATACGATATATTCTGCTTCCAGCTTTTCGATCTGACGGGCCAGTTCAAGTGAATCGCCTTTAAGATCGGTATGTTTTATAATTTCATCAGACTGGTAATGGTGTCCCAGAATCGCCAGTCTCTTTCCGTATTTTTTCTTTTGTTCAGCAATTATATCCGAATACATCAAAGTAGAACCTACATTGGTATGATCTGCATGCTCATGTCAGAGCATTTTGCGGAGTGGGTGATCCGGCCTACGGATATGTAATCCGGCTTTGCTTCTGCAAGCGCGGCAATGGTCTCAAGGGTCACGTTTCCGCTGATCTCGGTTTCAATTTCATCGGGAATGGTGGAGATGGCACCCTTTGCCTCTTCGAAGCTCATGTTGTCGAGCATGATGCGTTCAACATTACAGGCAATAGCTTCATCCACTTCTTCCTGATTGCGGCATTCCACCTCGATGGGCGGACATTCCTGATCGTATTTGGCGCGCAGTTTTTCCACGGCGGATGTGATTGATCCGGCGCGGTCAATGTGATTGTCCTTAAGCATGAGCATTTCCACCAGATTGAGACGGTGGTTTTTGGCTCCGCCGCAAAGGACAGCGTATTTTTCAGGGTAACGCAGGCCGGGCAGGGTCTTGCGGGTATCGAGGAGGATAGTCTCGCTATGATCCAGCGCGTCCACGTATTTACGGGTTTCAGTTGCGATTCCGGACATGTGGGAGATGAAGTTCAGGATTACTCTTTCAGCCTTGAGGAGCAGGCCGGCCGGGCCTTGAATGGCCGCGATGAGTGTTCCTTTGGAGATTTTATCACCTTCATCAACATTAAGATGCACCTGACACTTATTTTCCTGATCTGCAAATTCAAGAATCAAGTGGATGAGGGGTAACCCGGAGATTACAGTATCTTCCTTAGCGATGATCTGAGCGGTTGCAATATCGTCCTGCTCAAACAGGCCCATTGAGGTCAGGTCCGGGCCGTCTTCGCTTAAAGCTATTCTTATGGTGGCTAGAAGGAACATTTTTGCTTCAGCTTGAAAGAAGTCGTTGAATGCGTTTTCAGTCATATGATTCCTATTAATATTCTGTAACATTGTGTTTGAGGTCATGTAACGAAATTTCGTATCCCGTTTTATAAGGCAGCACAAGGGCTGAGAAGGATTTCACAAGCTAAATTTTCAGCAGTTTCAAAGTGATAAATTTTGACCTTTAAGTTTATTTGGTATAGTTGATGCGCCATGGCTAATCCAAAAGGAATACCCGAACCACTCAGACGGTGGCAGGAACACGGCAAAGGACGCGCCGGTCAAGTTGATCAGCGTGTTATTGATGCTATGCACCCTGCGGATGCTGCTGATCATATTGAAGAACTTGGACTGGAAGAACAGGTCAAGTTTATCAAACAGTTGCCCAGCCGTGATGCCGCAGACTCCATTGCTGAGATGGAAAAATATGATCAGCGGGATCTTATTGAACGGCTTAATGTCGGAATGGCTGCCCGTATCCTTGAGATCATGTCCCCGGATGATGCCACGGATATTCTTGAGGATCTTGATGACGATCTGCGGGAAACCCTTTTGCGCCAGATCAAAGCCGAAGACAGGGAAGAGATTTCAACCCTGCTGACCTTTGATCCCGACACCGCCGGCGGTGTTATGACCACCGAGGTCGCCATTGTCCGCGACAATATGACCGTTGATCAGGCTATTGCTGAGATCCGTAAGGAAGTGGAAGACAAAAGTATTCCTTACTACGCCTATGTTGTGGGTCGCCGTAATCAGCTTGTAGGTGTAGTTTCCATGCGTGATTTACTTGTTTCACGCGCGGGCAAAATGCTCACTGACTTGACCCACAACCAGCACCTTATCTCTGTTAACTATAACGTAGATAAAGAGGAAGTTGCCCGGCTTATCGCGCACTATAATTTTCTGGCTATGCCTGTGACTGATTTTGACCACCGCTTTCTCGGAGTTGTCACTGTTGATGATGTCATTGACATTATTAATGAAGAGGCCAGTGAAGATATGCAGTCAATGGTTGGTGCGGGTACTGATGAAACGGTTGATTCGCCGTGGAAATATTCGGTAAAAAAACGTCTGCCATGGCTGGTTATCAATGTAGCGAACTCTGCAATCGCTGCGTGGGTTGTCCATCTCTTTGAAGGAAACATTACAAAGATGGCCATTCTTGCTGTGCTTATGCCCATTGTAGCAAATCAGGCGGGTAATACAGGACAGCAGGCTCTTGCAGTTATGATTCGCCAATTTGCCACCGAGAAGTTCGACCGTAAGAAATCATGGGAAGCTGTTTTGCGTGAATTCAAAATCGGTCTTGCCAACGGTCTTTGCATCGCCTTCCTGGTATTGGGCGCAGTTTTCATGCTAACCAACAATTACGCATTGGCATTGGTTATGTCCGGTGCATTATTTATTGATATGGTACTCGGTGCAGTGGTCGGTGGAGCAATTCCCATTATTCTCAAAGAATTCGGTCGTGACCCGGCACAGGCTTCATCAATTTTCCTGACCACGATTACGGATAGCTTCGGTTTTCTCTCGCTGCTGGGGCTTGCCGGAATTTTCCTGCTTTAGTAGCTCCAGCCATTAGATGATATTTTTTGGCCCATCTGAGTAAACACATACTCAGATGGGCCTTTTTTATGGTTCAACTTAATAAAATTACGACATTTTTTCTATTGAATGGTGGAGGGGGAAAAGGTACCTTCTTAAAAATCAAATTCTGCAAAGGGCGTTTAAACGCAAAGCAGACAATCCGGTCTTTTCGTCCGGCATAACCGGGCCATCAGTCCGGCAGATAAGAGGTTAGACATGAGAAGAGTCAAAAAGCTTATCAATCATATTATATCAAGGGTAAATGTAAATCTCCGGCCCATGGGCCTTGATGTTGAACAGGCCTTGACCAGCACTATTGATGTTAACAAGCTGACCGATGATTATGCGTACTATGCATTATCTATTGACCACCCCATCTATTTCCGGTTCAGGGAAAGTAATCTCGGCGGATCGTATTTTCTTGGAAAATGTGATGTTGACCGTTCAATAATTGTCAGAAGTGACATCCGTGGCGATGAACTTAAAGCCGAAGGAACGGAAGTAGAGTTCGGCGGAGTTAAAACTGAACTGTACCGGGATGAAATTATTCAGGTAGTAAACAGTTTTCTTTTTAAGACGCTGGTCCATAACCACTCCCGCAACCCGGAAATCCCGGAATTTTTTCGTATCCAGAATACTGTGGCTATGCATTATGCCAACATCCACGGGACTACAACCGAAGGTGCCTATCTTGGAGCGTTCTCAACTGCGGACCTTTCTGTGCTGCATAATTGTATTCTTGGTAATTACAGTTATGTTCAGGCTGGCGACCTTTCCAAGGTCTGCATTGATCCGGGGCGTATCTGGATTAAGGCTGAAGGAAAATATGAATTTGACTACAACTATCCGCAGGCCACCCTTGAAGAATATATTTCATGGGATCAGGATGGTGAACTTATAGGGCTCTTTGCTGATTTTCTCAAAGGTCGCAGAAGTGATTTTCTGCCTGTTTACGATTCGCTGGCAGATAAATTTCCGGTCTGGGTTCCTGAAAATGCCTTTGTTAGCCGTTATGCTGTAGTCAAAGGAAATTGTGAGATTGGCGAGAATTGTCTTGTGGCTCAGCGGGCATATATTGAAAATTCGGTACTCGGGGCCGGTTCCAATGCTCAGGAAAATAGTTTTATTGTGGATACCTGCTTTGCCGGACTGGTCGTTGTCGCTCATGGCGGTAAATTGGTTCATTCCAATATCGGCAAGAAAGTCTTCATCGGCTTTAACTCATTCCTGCATGGGACAGAGGAAACTCCGGTTTCTGTAGGAGCAGGTTCGATTGTAATGCCTCATACCATCATTCATGCTTCCGAGCCTATTGATATTCCAGATGAAACTATTGTTTGGGGCTATGTAACCAAACAAAGCGATCTTGAAACACAATCCATGTCGCTGACTAATTTTTCTAAAGGAAAGGCCATCTGCATGGACAGAATGTCTTTTTACGGTGACGGCGCGGCGTTTATCCGCGATTTCCAGAACCGTATTGAGCATATTCTGGTGGAAAACGGTGCCCGCTTTGACGGCAATGCCGAGAGCAGGGGACACGCACAGAGAACGCAATATGTTTCCTACAACCTTTTCCAACCCTATCTGGCCGGGGAAAAGCAGGGCATGTTCCCGACTATTATTGTTGAAGATGATTAACTTTGATGCCTCCGGCGGCCCCGCCGGGGCCTTAAACTCTTTTGCAAAAGGGTTTGTTCCACTGTCGCCTTCCCTAAGACTCGCGGAAGCCGCTCACCTAAGGGCTGATGCAAGAATCCCAAAACCTTTTTATTTGGGCTTCGCCACTTAAGAAAAAAAGGCCGCTGTCCTGAGACAGCGGCCTTTTTCATATTATCGGCTAACGTCGAACTATACGAGCTGAGCCATGAGGGTCTCTTTGATCGCATCGATGGTGCCTTCACCGTCGAGTTCAATGTATTTGAAGCCGGCTTTAGGAGCCAGATCTTTGTAGAAGTATGCTGCTGCAACAGTACCGGTCTTGTCATCATAGTAGATGTCGTGACGTTTGCTGATTGCATCTTCGTCCTGGTCATCAGCGCGCTCGGAAAGAGCACCGCCACATACGCGACATTTGTCACCAGCGGGCTTGATAGCGTCGATGAATTTGTTGTTGGGGTGGTTAGGATCGTTTTCGCAAAGGCGACGGCCCATGATGCGGTTTTTAGCAACTTCGCGGGGCAGCAGGATTTCGATAACGTAGTCGAGCTTTACGCCGTCTTTTTCAAGAGCTTCCCAAAGCTTTTCAGCCTGTACGATGGAGCGGGGGAAACCGTCGAGCAACCAGCCGTTTTCGCTGGAAGACTGGAGAACGTCCAGAACCATGGGGATGGTGATATCATCAGGAACGAGTTCACCTTTATCAATGTATTCTTTAGCTTTCATACCGAGCTCGGTGCCGCCACCGATGTGCTTACGGAAGATTGCGCCGGATTCAATGTGATCGAGGTCGAATTTTTTCTTAGCGAGAGCGCCCTGAGTTCCTTTACCACTACCGTTGGGTCCAAAAATAAGAATATTCATACTGTGTCCTCCTAAAGAATTAGTAACAAATTTCACAAAGTTCTAAACCTTGCTGTCGTCGCTGTCAATGCCCTAATTAATATTGAATAAGAGCCCTGCTTTATTGACCTTAACAACCTTGTTTCCGGGGAACTGGAAGGTTGAACCTGATTTACGAGCAGAAAAAGCCCGATCCAGCTGCATTATTGAGTCAAAAAGAGCATGTCCCGGACCGAGGCCATCTAAAATTTTTTTATAAATACGGAGTCTTAATGCAGAATGACATTTGTTCAAAATTGAACAAGGCAAGAATATTTCGCCATTTTCTCCTGACTCTATATACTCAGAAACATCTGCAATCTTTTCATCCCAATAAGTTTCATCAAGCTCAGCCTGATTTTTCAACCTGATCAGTCCTGCACCCAGATTAGGATTCTCTGCATTGAGCAGAGGCATGATATTATTTCGGAGCCGGTTACGGGTATAGTCGTCACTATGATTACTTTCGTCTTCTCGCCACGGACAGCCGATAGAACGCAGGAAGTTTTCAAGGTCTTCTTTCTTAGTTGAGAGTAGGGGACGTAACAGTTTCCGCTTCGGGTCATAAGCAATCATCCCTGCCAGGGCAGGCCAGCCGGTACCCCGAATGAGACGCATAACAATATCTTCGGATAAATCACCGACATGATGAGCCAGCAGCAGATACTCAGCTTTAAATTTCTTCAAGCATTGGTTGAAAAAATCATAACGGATAATGCGTCCAGCCTCTTCAAGTCCCATGGAATTTTTCGCGGCATAGCCCGCAACATCGGCTGCAAGTGGTTCAACAGGAACATCCAGCATAGCGCATAAATCTTCAACAAAAATACGGTCTCCGGCAGACTCCTCCCGCAAGCCATGATCCACATGGGCGCAAAAAACCCTGCCCCCCGATTTACGGGCGAGCAGGGTAGCGATAATCAATAAAGCAGTGGAATCAATGCCACCGGATACGCCGACAAGCATGGGAAAAGCGGCAAAGTTTTTGCCTGATTTTTGTTTACCAAATTTCTCAATATTCAAGCAGAATCGAGCTAATTTTGGATCAAGTTCTTGAATTGATTTTGGCAATGATCCCATTTGATATACAGCGCGGCGAAGCCTACTAAAAGTTTTTGGGATTCTTAAACCCTTTTTTCAAAAAGGGTTTAAGCCGCCGGAGGCATTCTTTTCTACAAATGCACACCGAGATCCATGATAAATTTATCCATGTAATCGAGCATATGGTTGCGCTGTTCAGGGGTGGCATAGGCTACGCATTCGCAGCGGATTTTGTTGGAAGCACGGACCAGCAACTCGATTTTCATACTGTTTTCCATGACTTCAAGAGCCATGAAGTAAGGACCGCATTCACCGAGATGTTCCTTCTGGACATCCTCAAGAAGATCTTCTGGGATAGGAAGATAAAATATATCGTCAATAGGCCCGGAAAAGCCGATTTCTTTAAGAGCATCAACAATTTTAGCCAGATCTTCTTCATAAATATCTTCAAGAAGGTAATTTCTCATGAACTTATCCTTTAGTCTTCAAAATTATTCTTTTTCTTGCGTCCGCAATGAGCATCAGCAGGAATGGTTTCATTATCAAGGTTAAACATGCGCCGGGCAAGATCAACAAATTCATCAGCCTTGCCTTCTTCCTCGGTACGGCGTTTTAGAAAGGCCACCGGCTCGTGGAGCAACTTTTTACCAATGGACATGGCCATGGTCTCAAGTGCCTTATGAGTCTTGGCATCCACATCGCCGAGACGTTTAAGAGTCTTGGCAAGTTCCTGCTGGGCAACGTGTTCACTGCGGTTGAAAAGGTCCACAATGGTTGGTTGCAGGTCGAGGGAATTAATCCAGTTGCCAAAAGACAGGGTCTCAAATTCAACGATGGAATTGGCCTTGATCGCCTCGTCTTCGCGCTGAGATTTATTTTCTTCAACCACATCTTTAAGATCATCAATATCGTAAAGATAAACGTTATCCAGTCCGTTTACATCCGGGTCAATGTCGCGGGGCACGGCAATATCGATAAAGAACATGGGCCGGTATTTGCGTTTCTTAATGACCTTTCTCATCTCCTTGGCGGAAATAACCGCGTGGGGAGCACCTGTAGAACTGATGATAATATCAGTCTCCACAAGGTGGTCATAAAGATTTTCAAAAGGCACCGCTTTTCCGCCCATGCATTTACCCAGCTCTTCAGCACGGGAGTATGTACGGTTGGCGATGGATATCTGTTCCACACCGCTGTTCAGCAGGTGGGTTGCGGCAAGTTCTGCCATTTCCCCGGCCCCGATGAGCATGGCCCGCTGCCCTTGAAGTTCGCCGAAAATCTTTTTGGCAAGTTCAACTGCTGCGTAACTGATGGATACCGCGCTGGAGGCAATGGAAGTCTCAGTACGAACCCTTTTTGCTACGAAAAAGGATTTGTGCAGCATGCGGTTGATAATGACCCTTGCAGCCCCGGCTTCAACCGCTTTGCGGTATGATTCCTTGAGCTGCCCGAGAATCTGCGGTTCTCCAACGATCATTGAATCGAGGCTGCATGCCACCCGGAACAGGTGTTTCACCGAGTTCAATCCTTCATGGCTGTACGTGTTTGGTTCCAGTTCTCTAACTGAACCGCCACACCGTTTTGCCCAGTATTCAAGGATATTTCTATCGGTAATGTCCGGAGAGCAGACAACCAGTATTTCAACCCTGTTACAGGTGGATAAGGCCATTACTTCACGCACGCCCAGTTCAAGCAGTCCGGCTTCGAACTCCTCTACATTTGTCAGGGCGTAACGTTCTCGCACATCCACTCCGGCAGAGCGGTGGTTGAGGCCGATCAGGTAAATATTATGGTCCATATCAGACTTTAAAGCTATGGTGAGTGGGGATAAAAAAGTTGATCCCCCACAGGGAAATCATGGTGATGACAAAAACTATGATCACCAGAATTGCCGGTTTCTTACCTCTCCAGCCCATCATAATGCGCTGATGAAAGACGAATGCAAAAAGAAACCAGACCACTAAAGTAACTATTTCTTTCGGGTCCCATGAGAACATTTTGGAAAAAGCAGCTCTTGCCCAGAGGAATCCGGCAGCAAGTCCCAAAGTGTAGAGAGGGAATCCGATAATAATCGACCAATGGTTTACATTGTCGAAAGTATTAAGCGAAGGCATTTCCTTGCCCATTCCGGTAAGGTTTGCCTTGGTTTTGATTTTGTTGTTCAGGTAAAGAAAAGCAACTCCGGCTCCGGCAGCCATGGCCATAAGCGCGATGCTGACAAAAATGGTCCCGATATGCAGCCCGATAAAAAGACCTGCCAGATGAGCGGGGATAGTTACCTTGAGGCTCTGGGACGCAAGGGAGATGATAAAAAGCAGCAGAGCAAAAGGGGATGCTGTGAGTGCAAAAAAAGTAGAGCGCAGCTTCCACCACAGTCCGAAATAAACGAGGATGAAACTCCAGCCTAGCAGGCTGAAATAAAAATATCCGCCGCTTAAAACAGTTTCCTTATAAAGGGTGACCGCCAGAAGCAGATCCAGAGTGTGCAGGGCAAAACCGCCAACAGCGGAAAGGTTGCCGAGTTTTCCCAATATCTTGTTGCTTTTGAGACTTCCGATAAAAAAGCAAACAGTGCCCGCAAGATAGAGGGCGATAATTACGTACTGGAATAATTCAAATAAGGTCATCAATTAACTCCGGTATACGGGGAACAAGTTCTTGGGGCAAAGTCTGAGCCAGAATTTCTTCTACCCGGACCATGTTTCCAGCCTCCAGTTCATCTAAAATCGGAGATGCAACAAGTTGCCTGAACAAAGCGGTGTTTTGGCTTGTTTCCTTGCCAAGGTCAAGGACCTGCGGCCTTATTCTTCCCATTAGAGTGATGAACGCGGCATAATGCGGTCCGAAAATACCCTGTAATTCCCGGCGTATTTTCTTTGTGAATGCCGGAGTGCAGCCCCCGGAAGACACCGCCAGTGTTAAATCTCCCTGCCTGATCACCGATGGAACAATAAAGTTGCTTCCTTCGGGAAAGTCAGCGATATTACAAAGAATATTTTTTTCAGCACAAAGATCGGCCATACGGCGGTTGACCTCTGCATTACTGGTGCAGGCAAAGGCGATGAAAACATCGTTCAGGTCTTCATCCTCGAACGGACGCTGCTCAAAGATCACCCGTTGATCATGGCTGATTTCAAGCATCTCATCTCCCGGTTCTGCTGTATCGAGTACAGTTACCTGTTTGGGGTTGCATTCAAGAATAGACTTGAGTTTGCGCACCCCCACAGCCCCGGCTCCGACCAGCAGACAATTGCGATTTTTCACTTTAAGAAAAATAGGGTAGTAAGTCATAGAAGTACTGCATATCAAATGTGGGCATGCATTGTAAAATGACAAAGTGCTGATAAAAATATATAATTTAATAAATAAAACATTTGCAAGGATACGGATATTTAATGAAACGGGCTCTGGTTATACAATTGACAAGATTTGGTGATCTGGTCCAGACCAAGCGTCTTGTTCTTACACTGCAACGTCGTGGATTTACAGTTCATATCTGTCTTGACCACTCTCTAAAAGAGTTGGCCCGGATTCTGTATCCGACCTGCGAAATACATCCTCTCATTGCCCACCGCAGCGGAATAGAAGGGCAGGGTCTTGATACTGTACTTCCTGTTAATTACGAAATATTCAGACAATTATCTGAAATTGATTTCGAGGAAGTGTATAATTTGAATTTTTCAACCATGAATTATGCCCTTTCATCAATGTTTGACTCTGAAAAAGTCAAAGGACATAAACGGGTCAACGGTCAGCCCATGAAAGATCCGTGGTTTGAGTTGGGCTTTCGGCTTGCTGCTGAGCGACGCAACAACATCAATCTTGTTGATTACTGGGCAGCTCTAAGCCCGGACATGATTCCTGCGGCGGATGTAAATCCTGTTGCCAGTTCCGGAGGACGAGGAATCGGGGTGGTTCTGGCTGGACGGGAAAGTCGGCGCTCCCTGCCTTACGATATTCTGGCCCCGCTGGTAATGTCTGCACGATCCGCCAATATGAATAAGGATATTTTTCTGCTGGGAAGCAAAGCAGAGCGCGGTGCCGGCCGGAAATTACTTTCGAAATTTCCGGCTTCAGTTGCAGAAAGCACTATAAATCTTGCTGGTAAAACCAATTGGGAAGGGCTGGTGGAAGCTGTCTCGGGACTTGATATGCTGATGACTCCGGACACAGGAACCATGCATCTTGCCGCCCATCTGGGAGTGCCAGTGCTGGGCTTTTTTCTTTCTTCCGCATGGTGCACTGAAACTGGACCTTATGGCGAAGGGCATACCATTTTTCAAGCTGATACCGATTGCTCCCCCTGTATGGAAGCTCGCCCCTGCTATTCCGATATGAAATGCCTGGCTCCTTTCAAAAATTCTTCCAGATACATTGCGACCCGTAAACCCGAGCATCTGCCTGAAGGGATTTCCGTATTTGAATCCGGCTGCGATTTTCTGGGGACGCAATTTACTCTCAAGGCCGGTAATGATGCCACAGGAGAGCGCAGACTTAGATTGCGTAAATTCATTGGCAGCCATCTTGGCTTGCTGGACATTGGCGAACATGGCCCATTTCCAGAATTAGCAGAGAAATTTTACAAAGATAAAGACTGGATAACAGCTTAAATATAAAGGTAAAAACATGGATAAGAATAAGGTGCTGAGAATTCTGGTTGTACTTCCTCTTTATGGCGGTTCGTTGCCCGTGGGCAGATTCTGCATTTCCGCATTGGAAAAAATGGGCCATCTGGTGGAAACTTTTGAAGCCCCTGATTTTTACGGTGCCTACACTGCGATTGACGACTTGAAAGTCACCTCCGACAGACATCAATACCTGCGGAACAGTTATTTAAATATGTTATCGCAGGCTGTGCTGGCGAAAGTTGAAACTTTTGAGCCGGACATGGTGCTGGCCATGGCTCAAGCTCCTCTGACCCATCAGGCTCTGAAACGGCTACGTAAGGATAATGTAAAAACCGCCATGTGGTTTGTGGAGGATTTTCGTTTATTTACTTACTGGCAGTCATTTGCACCTTTTTATGACGTTTTTGCAGTTATCCAAAAAGAACCGTTTTTTGGTGAGTTGAAACAGATCGGAATGGAGAATGTCTTATATCTTCCGCTGGCTGCCCATCCGGATATTCACAAACCTGAAGAACTTAATTCTATTGATGCCCGCAAATATGGCGGTGATGTGTCTTTTATGGGAGCCGGGTACCCGAACCGACGGATGGCCTTCCGCAAACTGATCCATCACGGTCTGAAAATTTGGGGTACGGAATGGGATGGAGACCATGTACTTGAGCCTTATGTACAGTTCGGGGGGCGACGCATTTCATCTGATGAATGTGTAAAGATTTTTAACGGCACCAAGATCAACCTTAATCTCCATTCATCCATCAATGCTGATGAACTGGTCAGTGGTGGGGATTTTATCAATCCACGCACTTTTGAACTGGCAGCCTGCGGAGCATTTCAGCTTGTGGATAAACGCTCCCTCATGCCCGAAGCTTTTGATGAAGGAGAATTGGCCCATTTTGATAACCTCGAAGATCTTGATCAGAAAATCGGATATTATCTTGCCCACCCTGAAGAGCGTAAAAAATATATAGAAAAAGCGCGGGTAAGGGTACTTAAAGACCATACTTATGAAGTAAGAATGCAGTCCTTGATTGATTTTACTACGGAAAAATTCAACGACTGGCCTGCTGAAAGGAATACCGAGGTTCTTTTTAACAATAGCTTCCCAGAAGAGTTGAAAAATGATATAATGATGCTAATTAAAAAGCTAGGATTGCCCGCAAATGTAGGTTTTGATGATTTAGTAACTGCAATTCGGACACAGCAAGGGAAGTTGAGCCCTCTGGATACAGCTGTACTTTTCCTTGATGAATGGAAGAAAGTATATAAAAAATAATTCAAACACTACAGATTGCTTTACGTTATTCAATTAATAAACACCTTGGGTTCATTATATGGATGGTTTGTTTTCAGGGAAAGGTTTTAGCGGTAATATTAAAATTACTCAAAAAGAATTCTTACAGCTTAGAGACATAATATATGAGCTGTCTGGAATATTTTTGAATGATAATAGAAAATTTCTTATTGAAAATAGATTTGCGCCCCGGCTTTCAGAGCTTAAGTTGAATAGTTATTCGGAATATATAAACTACCTTAAAAATCATAGTAAAGGAAAAACTGAAGAATTGGCCATGCTCACTGAGTTGATAACAACCAATGAGACCAGTTTCTTTAGAGATAATCCGCAGTTGAAAGTCTTTCGAAATTATACTCTTAAAAAAATGATAGATGAAGGAAACAAAACCGGGCGCAGGGAAATCAAAATATGGTCCGCTGGATGTTCTTCCGGAGAGGAGCCGTACACACTCGCGATAATCCTGCACGAAGCCTTGAAAGAGGACATCCGCAAATGGAGAATCCGTATAACTGCCAATGATATTTCAACAAATGTCTTGAAAATGGCGGAAAAGGGTATTTATACAAAATACTCCTTACGTACGACCCCTATACCAATTATCTCAAAATATTTTTCAGAAAAAGATAACAATATTTACCAGATAAAGCCGGAAGTGAAGCGGCTGATTAAATTCGGTAAAATAAATTTAAATCAGGATCGTTCAGTAAAAATGGTGCCCCGTTCGCATATTGTTTTCTGTCGCAATGTAATCATTTATTTTGACAAAGATATGAAGCGGAAAGTTCTTAGTGGTTTTCACAATAATTTACTTGATAACGGTCACTTATATGTGGGACACTCTGAATCACTGCATGCAGTAACTGATAAATTCAAACCGAGGCAGCACGCTGGAACTATTACGTATCATAAGATTTGATTCTGCCATTCAACATTTGCGAGGTGCAAAATGCAGATAGTAAGCATTGATGATGTCCAGCCGGGTATGGTCCTAGCCGCAGATCTGGCACAAGGAGGCAGAATGCTTCTGCCTGCCGGCTCTGTTCTCACCAATAAAAATATTTCCGTTATCAAAAATCAGAACATTGAGTCATTGCAAATTATAGCGTCCGGAGCAACTGAACCGGATGAAGAAAGTATTGATAAAGCATTTATCTACGCGCGCGATTATTTTATGTTTGTCAATCATGATGATCCGGTTGTCATGCAGCTTTTCGATGTTGCTGTTTATAAAACCGCAACCAGAATCATGGAAGGCTGGCGGCTTCCGACTAAGGATGAACAGAATGTTACTGCTCTTGATGATATGCGGGATCTCTTTTTCCGGGATGAGGGAACCATTGAGGATATTGTTGATGCAGAACTGAAAGTGGCATCATTTCCTGATATCTTTTTTAAAGTTAAAGAAGCTGTCGATGATTCAAAAAGTACAGCCCAGCATATAGCGGAAGTAGTCGGACTTGATGTGGGGCTTTCAACTCAATTATTAAAACTGGTTAACAGCCCGCTTTACGGTTTTCCTTCTGAAATTAACAACCTTGTTCGGGCCGTGGCTCTGATCGGTGGCAAGGAACTTTGCACCCTGGCTCTGGGACTCTCCACCATAGGTTATTTCAAGGATATTCCGCCTGAGTTAATTGATATGCGTTCCTTTTGGATGCATTCATTGACCTGTGGGGTTTTTTGCAAAGTCATAGCCGAAAAAGTAGATGGTGTTGTTCCGGAAATGATGTTTACAGCCGGGCTGCTGCACGATGTGGGCAGGTTGATCCTCTTTAAAAAGATGCCGTACAGTGCGGTGCAGACAATGCTTTTTGCCCGCGAAAATTTCATTCCCCTTGTGGAAGCAGAAGACATGACCCTTGGTTTCAACCATTCTGATGTTGCTCGCTGCATGCTCGAAAAATGGAATTTTCCGCCAACTCTCACTGAAATCATAAGCAATCACCACGCACCGGGCAAAAGCGAAAAACAGAAAGAAGCCGGGATATTGCAGGTAGCTGATAACCTTGCTCTTGCTGTCGGAATTGCCGATGGCGGTATGTATGTACTACCGGGAGTTGATGAAGAAATTTGGGAAGTGCTGGGCATTGATACAGAAACGTTGAAAGTAATTGTTGAAAATTACGACTATCAGATCAAAGAATTATTTAATAATTTTTTCAGTTAGTGCTGATTATTAGCCAGACAGCAATCAGCATCCGGGCAGGGGAGTTCAATAGTTACAGTGGTTCCCTGTCCTGATCCTTCACTTTCGATGTTCAGTATGCCCTGATGTTCGAAGACAATCTTTTTGACCCTTGAAAGGCCCATACCCACCCCTTTGGCTTTGGTGGAAAAGAATGGGTCCAGCACATGACTCATCACATGAGACTCAATGCCCATGCCATGGTCAATCATTTTGATTTGAATGGTCTGCTTTATTTTTTCAATTTCTACCTGCACATCAGTAATTTTTTCAGGAGTAAAGTTGCTGGCATTAAGTAACAGCTCTACAATAGCAGCTTCAAATAATTTTTTACCAACTGTAATCCGCTCCACAGCACAATTCAATTTCATCTCGATCCGTTCGCCAATACGGTCGAGTATCAGGTTGGCATTATTTAAAGCCTGTTCAAACAGTTCCACGGTACTGACTTCAACAGGGTATGGTTTTGGAATATTGGAATAAGTCTTTACGGCAGCAACCAACCCTTCAAGTTTCATTGCTTCTTCAGATATAATCTCCAATTCTCGTTGCAGGGGATCTGCCTGTGGCAGTTTACGTGAGAGAAGATTAGTCATTCCGCCGATGACTGTGGTGGGATTAAGCACTTGATGTGCTACAGCCTGTGAGAGTGAATCCAGCCCCTCAATTCTTTCTTTCTGCAACTCAGCATTGCGTGAAAGTATCTTTTTTTCCCGCTCTTGGGCGTTATGCATTTCCGTTACATCTTCAAAAAGAAAGACTAAACCGACAATCTTATTATTTTCAGTGAGATACGAAGATGTGATGGATAGTTTTTTAGGGCATTCGCTATCTTTTGTTGTATAAGGAACAATATGTTTAAGTCCGGCCTTCTGTTCACTGATAACATCAAGGATGACCTGATTGAACTCAGCATTGGAAGTTGCGTCGGTTATAAAGAGTTCCCCCCAGCCGAATCCAAGATGTTTTTTAATATCCAGATTGAGAATACCGCATGCCGCTGAGTTCAAAAAAATGATTTTCCCTTCATCAGAGATAACCATCAATCCGACATCAATACTTTCAATAATATTCTCAACAATTATGGAATTAAAGGAAGCCATGTCTATGTCCTTATGGGTTTGTATTCTAATATACACCCCCATCAGAACGCAGGCAACAAATAAGCATTAAACTACTGAGAAAACACCATCAGCGTTTTTATTTTCCCCATTTCTTGGGATCAGGCCTTTTTCTTGTTGGACGGGGGCGGCGTTGTCCCTTTAACCAGGCATTCAAACGCGGCTCTTCCCCTTGATCTTTAGGATCATAAAACATGCGGTCCGCTATTTCCGGGGGTAGGTAATCCTGTTCAACGTATGAATTGGGATACGAATGCGGATAAAGGTAATTTCGTCCGTAGCCCCATTCTTTTTGTAAATTTGTTGTGGCATTGCGCAAATGGAGCGGAACCGGAAGCATGCCGTTCTGGCGGATTTCCTGCTTCACGGTATGATAAGCTGCATAGGTGCTGTTACTTTTAGGGGCAAGAGCGAGATAAACGACAGCTTCAGAAAGGGGAATAAATCCTTCAGGCATGCCTATAAATTCAACTGCCTGCTGGCAGGATACAGCCATGGTCATGGCATAAGGGTCAGCCAGCCCGATATCTTCACCTGCGGAAATAATCAGCCTGCGGGTGATGAATTTCGGGTCCTCCCCGCTCTCGATTAAACAGCCCAGATAATAAAGTGCCGCATCCGGGTCACTGCCACGAATGGATTTGATCAGGGCCGATGCCAGCTCATAGTGGGAATCGCCATCGCGATCGCCACGGACAACTGTTTCCGGCAGGATTTTGCGTAAATTTTCAACTTCACGTTTTTCTTCAGGCAGCTGTGAAGTGTACTCCAGCAGATTAAGAATACTGCGTCCATCACCTCCGGCCATGGAGGTAATCAGGTTCAAGCTTTCTTCACTGAGTTCAATTTCAAGCTCTTCACAGGCCCGTTTACAGATGGCCAGCAAATCAACCTTACTTAAGGCTCTGAGCCTCAGGACATGCAGCCTTGAAAGCAACTGTCTGGTAACGCTGAAGGAGGGGTTCTCAGTTGTGGTCGCCAGCAGGGTTATTTCACCGGATTCCAGAATAGGCAAAAAGAAATCCTGCTGAGCCTTGGAGAAACGGTGCAGTTCGTCGAGGATGAGTATATCCATGCCTGCCAGCTTTTTACGCAGAGCGGCAATCCCTGACTCCGGTGCACTGATGCGCATAAAATGGCGGCCGGTAGATTTTGCCAGCAGCAGGGCAAGCGTAGATTTACCGCAACCAGGAGGTCCAAAAAGAAGAAGGCTGGGCAAACGTTTAGAACGCTCAAAAGCCTCAACCCGTTCACGGATATGATTCTGCCCGAAAAATTCGTCGATATTTTTTGGGCGGATACGGTCAGCCAGCGGCTGATTATCTGTTAATTCTAATTTCATATTTTTTGTCTTTCCAAATATGCAGTTCCCATGCAGAGCAGGGCGGCTGTTTCCCAGCGTAAGATAGAATTGCCGAGACTGACGGGCTTAAAACCGTTTTCTATTAATAACTCGGCTTCACGCTGGCTGAATCCTCCTTCCGGGCCGATGACGGCTAGCGTGGATTCAGCAGCAAAAACAGAATTATCCGGCACCGTATCCTCATCCGCTTTTTCCCACAAGAAAAGTTTGTTGTCGTATGGGGCGGATGCTTCAATCAATTTCTCGATTGATCCCCGAACGGTCTGAAGTTCAGGCAGCCATGTGTTTCCGCATTGTTTGGCAGCAGCCACAAGCTTCTCATTCCAGCTTTCTTTAATCTCGGAAGGCACCTTGCCCTGACTGAATTCACTTTGAAAAAAGATCAGACCGCGAGTCTGTAATTCAACGGACTTTTCTAAAATCCAATTGCGGCGGCTTGATTTATTCCAACCAATAGCAAGGGTAATATTCCGCGAATCAGGAATGGAACTTTTTTCGCTCAGCTCAAGTTGCACTTTACTCTTGGTAATATCAGTGACTGTAAAAAGTCCCTCACGTCCGCATCCATCAAAAAGGCGAACGGTATCGCCCACACGGGTTCGCAGAACTTTCCCAAGATGTTTAGCTTCTCCGCCTTCAAGTACGAAGGGTGCATTCCAATTCTCAGCAGGTAAGTGAAATGAATTTAGTCTAGCCATAGTTTTATAATCTTATACCTAATAAAATAAAAAATCCCTTAATAGGGATTCCAAAGGGGATTATTCCCTTTGGTCTCGCTGAAAGCGCCCGCCGGGAGGCTCGCCGAAGGCAATCAAGGGCATGAGTACCGTTACAATACCCATGCCCTTGTAATAAGCAAATTAAGATTCCAATCTAAGTAGGTCTTCGTATGTTTCTCTTCTACGGGCTACGATGACGTCATCGCCGTCAACGATGATTTCAGCCGCGCGCAGACGGGAGTTGTAGTTGGAAGACATGGTGAAACCGTATGCTCCGGCAGAGTATACCGCGATGAGCTCGCCCTGCTTCATTTCAGGAAGCATGCGATCCTTGGCAAGAAAGTCGCCGGACTCGCAGATAGGGCCGACAATGTCGTAGTCGATTTCAGGACGGTTGTTCTGGGTGACCTCAGAAATGCGGTGGTAAGACTGGTACAGGGAAGGACGCACCAAATCGTTCATGGCTGCATCGACAATGAGGAAATCTTTGGTCGGTGTCTTCTTGGTGTAGATGACTTCACCGACAAGAATGCCCGCATTACCGGCGATAACACGACCGGGTTCAAGTACTACTTTAAGTCCTTTATCAGCAAGGGCCTTGCTCAGGGCTTCACCGAATTCCTTCGGATGCGGAGGTTCTTCCTCATCGTAAGTGATGCCCAGTCCGCCGCCGAGATCAAGGTGTTCGATCTCAATGCCCATGGTGCCCAGTTCGTCACGGAAGGCGAGAAGCTTGTCGAGTGCTTCAAGGAACGGCTCGATGGTGGTCAGCTGGGAACCGATATGGCAGTCCATGCCGATGGGGGAAATGTTAGAAAGTTCTTTTGCGGTCTTGTAAGCTTCCTTGGCGGTTTCCATATCAAGGCCGAACTTGTTCTTTTTCATCCCGGTGGAAATGTAGGGATGGGTCTTGGGATCAACGTCCGGGTTGATGCGGAAGCTGATACGTGCGGTCTTGTTCATGGTCTCGGCAACTTCGTTGATGCGGTGCATTTCGCCCACAGATTCAACGTTGAACATGAGAATATCAGCTTTGAGAGCTTCAGCAATTTCGTAAGCTTTCTTACCTACACCGGAAAACACAATCTTGCTTGCCGGAACACCTGCTTTAAGTGCGCGAAAAAGTTCGCCGCCGGAAACAATGTCCATGCCTGCGCCCATTTCAGCCAGCAGTTTGAGTACACTCAGGTTGGAGTTGGCCTTAACGGAATAGCAGGTCATGTGGTCGAGTCCGGTAAAAGCGGAATCAAAAGCTTCAAAATGTCTGCGCAGGGTGGCTGCGGAATAAATATAGAGCGGGGTACCGTACTCTTTGGCAAGTTCGGTGATGCTGATGTTTTCAGCATGCAGTTCATTATTTTTAACTTCAAAATGATGCATTGTGGAAGGACTCCATTAAAAGATTAGGGTGCAGCTGTGTATACGTCGGAAATTACTATTCCAAGTGCGTCGTAAACGTTGCGTCCTACGACTCTCCAACGATAGCTTTTAGCGGGATTAAGTCCACATTCGCTGAATACGAAAGTGGAGCCGTCAGATTGAATACCTTCGGAACCGGGGGTGAATTCTTTTCTGATAGCCGGAAAGAAAGGACATGTCGGGCAGCCTTCTCCCGGACCGGAGCCGTCGGCTTGAAATTGAAGGCTTAAATTGTCCACATTTTTAAATGCGCCGTCAACCTTTACTACAACTTTAAGGCATTCACCTACCCGGCGGCCTTCCACGGAAGCAAAAGTGAAAACATCTTCGCTCTGCTGCGGGGCAGGCCAGAGTTTAACACCGCATCCTGCGGTAGTCAGAAGCATGAGAGCCAGAACTGCCAGCAGTATTTGTTTTTTAAAAGAATGAAATTTCATTAATTTTCTCCCAGCGATTTTTTCCACTGATTCAGAAGGGTAAGGGCTTCTATGGGTGAAAGTCCGTTCACATCAAGATTGCGCAATTCCTTAATAAGCGCGTGATCTTCGGGCGGAGCTTCATTTTTATTTTCATTTCCAGTGCAGACCATTCCCGGCAGAATTGATTGCACGGACGGGGCCTGATGCACAGGCTGACCATCCACATCCTGCGATTTTTCTTCAAGATTCGCAAGAATTTCCCTAGCCCGTACTACTACAGGCTTGGGTACCCCGGCAAGCTTAGCCACCTCGATACCGTAACTCTTATCAGCCGGTCCGGGTACAAGCCTGCGCAGAAAAAGAATATCTCCTTTCCATTCACGCACTGCAATGTTGAAATTGCGCAAGCCGTCGATGACTCCCTCAAGGGAAGTCAGTTCATGGTAATGGGTGGCGAAAAGTGTTCGGATGCCGCCCCGTGCGCGTTTGGAAAGCTCTTCCACCACCGCCCATGCCAAAGCAAGGCCGTCAAAAGTAGAGGTACCGCGTCCAATTTCATCAAGGATAACCAGACTGCGCTTGGAAGCCTGCCGCAGAATTCTGGCGGTTTCCATCATCTCAACCATGAAAGTGGACTGGCCTTGTGCAAGGTTGTCTGAAGCACCCACGCGGGAAAAGACACGATCCATAAGACCTATGCGTCCGCTGGTAGCCGGAATATATGAGCCAATCTGGGCCATAATACCCATGAGCGCAACCTGCCGGAGCACGGTAGATTTACCTGCCATGTTCGGTCCGGTGATGAGCAGAATACGTCTTTTTTCATCAATGGTCAGACTGTTGGGGATGTAGTTTGCAGCCCCCTGAACCGCCTCGACCACAGGGTGGCGTCCTTCTTCAATAACAACCTCCATGCCGGGATGGATTTCCGGGCAGGACCAGCGGTTGACCCGCGCAGCTTCAGCAAGCCCCTGCCAGAAATCCACAGCAGCAATGGCATCAGCCATGAACATGAAACGGCCCCGGTTTCCGGCTACATTCTCGCGGATCTTCTGGAAGAGGTTATATTCCAGTGTCTTGCGTTTTTCGGATGCTGAAAGAAGCTTTTCTTCCAGCTCTTTAAGCTCCGGGGTAATGTAGCGTTCACTGTTTACAAGGGTCTGGCGACGTTCAAAGTAGTCCGGAACCTGTCCTTTAAAGGCTTTGGAAATTTCAAAATAGTAGCCGAAAACTTTATTGAATCCCAGCTTGAGCTTAGGTAGATCATTTGTGGCTTTTTCATGAGCCAGCAGATCCGCAAGGGTGGATTCACCGTGTTCGGTGAGCTGGATAAGTTCATCCAGCTCCGGGTTGAATCCGGTCTTGAAGAGCCCCCCTTCGGTGATCACCGGAGGAGGGGAGTCCACTAGGGCCTGCTCCAGAAGCTCAGCCACATCACTCATGGAATCCCATTTCTTGACGATAGCCTTGAGGGCCGGAGTTACCAGATTTCCTTCATCCACGGCTACAACAGCCTCGTGCAGAAGATGGTGAACCGGCGGCAGTGTTTTTAAGCTCTCACGCAAACTTATAAAATCTTTGGGAGTTGCCCGCCCAAGCACTACACGGGTGGATAGTCGCTCAAGGTCATAAACTGTATCAAGCAGCTCTCTGATTTTGGCACGCAGGGAGTCATCGTCATGAAAAAAAGAAACTGCGCGCTGGTTATTCTCAATGGGGGAAATTTCCCGCCAGGGTTGCTTTAAACGTACAGAAAGAAGCCGTCCGCCCATGGGGGTGATGGTTTTATCTAGCACATTAAGCAGGGTGCCTTTCCCTTTTTTGCCATCCAATCTTTTGAAAAGTTCAAGGTTCCTTTCGGTTACCTCATCCAAAATCATGAACTTGGTCAGGTTCAGAGGCTTAAATTCCCCTAAGTGATCAAACTCCTGCATCTGAGTCTGGCGAAGATAGGATATAAGTGCACCACAGGCCTGAGTCAGCTGAGTCTTGTCTTCAAGATCCAGCGAATCAAGATCAGCGACATTCTGCGCTTCTAGGACATTATCCTTGGCGGACTTGTAATTAAAATATCCGGCAGAGGGAGCAGGGGTAATCCGGGCATCGATTTCGCCATATTGTGCTGGAATGGTTTTGCCTTGCGGAAGAATTAACTCTCGGGGATTGGTTTTGAGTGCCCATTGCCAGAGATCGTTTTCGTTTTTGCTTTGGATACCACTCCATTGCCCGGTGGAAAAATCCATCCAGGCCAGACCGCCTGTTGATTTCGCTTCATCCCAGATAAGTGCAGCCAGATAGTTGCTGTCTTTTGCCGAGAGGGTATCGTCTTCAACTACGGTTCCGGGAGTGTAGACCCTTGTTACCGCACGCTTAACCAGTCCTTTTGCCTGCTTAGGGTCTTCAATCTGGTCACAGAGCGCGACAGTGTACCCCTTTTCAATTAGCTGGGAAAGATAGGCGCGAGAGGCATGATGCGGGACTCCGCACATAGGAATCTTGTCTTCGGAATTGGGATTGCGGCAGGTCAAGGCTATCTGCAGTTCACGCGCTGCAATTTCAGCGTCCTCAAAGAAAAGTTCGTAAAAGTCTCCCATCCGGTAAAACAGCAGTGAATCAGGGTGTTCTGCCTTGATCAGCATGTACTGTTCGAACATGGGAGTGAGTTTTTTTTTGCTCACAATAATATATATGGGGCTTACTGGTTCAGTTCTTTACGGAACGAAATTGAATGCCAACTGCGGCATCTGGGGCAATTGAAAAATATTCTATCCCGCTTGAAACCGCAACTGGAGCAGGTGAATCTTTGTACTTTTCTCGCAACATTTACGAAAAAGTCCAGCTGGTTTTTAAACGATGAAGTCAGCTCCTGCTGATCTTGGGCAAGATTAAAAAGCTCAAGGCGTGCTAACCAAAAATTCTGGTTGAGCATCAGAGTCTTTTCAAGCCAGACAACAGCTTCTTCCTGCTTTCCACAAAGCTGAAGTAGTCTTGCCCCGTAATAATGCATAATTACATCCGGGTCTGACTGAGAAATTTCTTCAACCATCACTTCATAAAAAGGATAGTTACGGTCATTATCCTGATCTTTATTGCCAATGGGAGTATCCCCGAAAATAAGGGAATCTGCCAGCAATCCTTCAATAAGGACAAATCTTAAATGTTTTGGAACCTGTGCAAGCGCGGAATTGAATTTCTTTTTGAATTTATCCAGTGAACCTTCCTGTTTTAATCTGGTCAGTACCAGCAACCATGATTCAACTGAACTTGAGGAAATTTTGAGAGCTTTTTTCAGGATACGCTGGGCAGCGGCATCTTCACCTTCAGATGTATAGTCTTCGGCCAAGCGGGCAAGATAATGTGCTTCCTGTACAGGCTGATTTAATTTGGAATAGTAGGTTGCTGCTTTTTCAAATTCCCGTCCACCCGCAGAAAGTTCAGCAAGTTCGGTCAGAATCTCAGGTGAATCACCCTCAATTTCGCGGGCTTTTTCAAAAGCATTAACCGCACGATCCAAAAAACCACCACGGCTGAAATCACGCCCCAGTTCATAAAGGGCACGGGCTTTAATCGCCGGATCAAGGCCTGGACGCACAATCAGGCTGTTCCTGATCTGGGCGGCACGTTCAATTTCACCCTGCGAACGGTAAAGGTTACCTAGGGCAAGATAAATTTCAACAGCTTCCGGAGTATCCTTTACAACCTTGCTGAGTTCATCAATGGCTGCGCGGGTATCCGCAAGCCCGGATTTACCTTTTCCAGTCCCGGACGAATAAGACGGCGCCCGATTATCGGACGCCGTCATCTTCTTCTTTTTAAATACGCTTAAAAAGGACACGTATACTCCATATTAATGCGCTTATTATTCAGAAGCTTTCTCTTCGCTTTCTTCAGCGGAGGGATAGTTCCCCTCGTCGAGGGGCAGGTTGCGGAGAGAATTTACTTCCTGCTCAAGGTTGGCCATTCTGGTGCGACAGGTGCGAAGCTGTCCGGAAAGACGAATCTTATCAGCCATGAAGTAGAGCAGACAGAGAACGGAACCTGCTGCAAAAGCAATCAGGATCAACAGGTAGTACGGAAGAGGCTGGCTCATGAACTTGTAATTGAACAGTTCGATGGACAGAGTTACTTCCTTGGAAAGTTCAGGAGTATTCTGAATGAAGAATACCATAGAAAGGAAAAAGAGAACTACCAGAGCCAAAACCTTCAAGTAACGCATGAAACCCTCCTTAGTGTTACTTAGCGACAGCAGCTGTCAAATAACGGCTTGAGCCTATTGTAAGTTGAAGACAAGTGGTCGGGGATAACATTGGTTTCTCCGAACACCGCCATAAACGATGCATCCCCGTTCCAACGGGGTACTAACTGAAAATGGAGATGGGCGGCGATCCCAGCTCCGGCTGCTTCCCCTATATTCAGGCCGACATTTATCCCTTGCGGGTTGCATGCCTTTTCCAGAATATCGCAGCTTATGGTTATATATTTCATGATCTCGGAAGCTTCAACTTCTTCAAGATCAGTGAGTTTACTGACATGACGGTAAGGCGTAACCATCAAATGACAGTTATTGTAAGGAAATTTATTCATAATCACAAAACAGTGCTTTGCCCTGTGCAGAATTAATCTTTCCTCATCCTCGTCAGTGTGTTCCGGGATACAGAAAACACATTCATCCGGCTTGGGACCAAGAATATAGTCCATTCGCCACGGTGCCCATAATACGTCCATCTGTAAAATAACCTTTACAATACCTTCGCACGGCAGTGAAGATATTGTCAGAATGTTCCGCTAAACTTGAGCCAGAACTGTTTATATTGTCTTTTATCAAACAATATCAATTTCCACTAATTAAATACCAGCTAATTATCAACAATAAATATGAAAAAAACAGCCTAATCGCTAAAAAAACATTCAAAAAGGGTGTTTCTCCCAGCATATTGCAAAAGTCCGCATGTTCTACACGGGTTGTCAGCCAAGAGCAAGGGAAACGATTTTTTTAGGGTTGATATATTGAATAAACAACTAGTTGCAGGTTTATGTCTGCTTTGAGGAGCCTGTTTTTTTAATCTTTTCCTTTAAAAAGCGCAGTTGCTCAGCTCTTCCTTTTAATTCTCCATCAATGCAGGCCAGTTTAACCTGAAGCAGAAGCTTGGAATACAAAGGGCCGGGCTCAAGTCCGAGACCTTTTAGATCTTCACCTGTGACATCAATTGCTGTCAGTCTCAAGCTGGTCAAATATTGGGATACGTATTTTTTGATCATATCCCGTTTGGTACGGGCCATAATGAAGAGAACTCCCTCCAGCGGAACCGGACTAAGAGTTTCATAGATTTCACTGGGTTTCATTTCCTGTTTGATATTCATTATATTCCCGGCCGCCCAGAAAATGGTTTCACGCAAATGGACAAATTCCCTGCGCTCACTGGGTGAAAAACTGAACCGATCGTAAATTTGTTCCATCTTAGCCTTGGAAATACCCATGCACATAGCCAGAAAGTATGTTTTCCAGACCGAGATAGGCTGTTCCTGATAAAGCAGATTGTACCAACTCATAAGCTTTTCAAGTTCGGCAATAACCTGTGAACGGGCGGAATTAAGAACCAGCAGCGGATGCACGGCCTCAAGCACACCCAGCTCATTCATACGTTCAATGCTGTGCAGCACATTGGCTTCATTTAAAATAATGCGCATTTCATGAGTCAACCGATAGCCGGAAAGTTTATTGATCAGATTCAGCTTGAGGGCGTTTTTGATCAGACTCAGAGTCTGTCCGCCGATTTTAAAATCAAAACGCTGCTCAAATCTGATGGCGCGCATGATGCGGGTTGGGTCTTCTACAAAACTCAGTGCGTGAAGCACGCGGATAGTCTTATCCTTCAAATCGCGCTGGGCACCGAAGAAATCGACCAGCTTTCCAAAACTGGAAGGATTGATATGCACAGCCAGTGCATTGATGGTGAAATCGCGGCGGTAAAGATCCATTTTTATGGATGAAAGTTCCACCGTGGGCAGAGCGGCTGGGTATTCGTAGTATTCAAGGCGCGCGGTTGCCACATCCACACGTTGTCCGTCCGGCAGGATAACCACGGCTGTTTTGAATTTACGATGGTATTTGGCGCGGCCGTCCATTCTTTTTGCAAGCTTCTTGGCAAAAGCAATGCCATCTCCTTCAACCACCAGATCAAGGTCAAAATTGGTTTTGGTCAGCAAGACATCGCGGACAAAACCTCCCACCACGTAGGCTTCGGTGCCGATCTCTGCGGCCATTTCCCCGGCTGTTTCAAGGATGTCGAGAATCTTGTTGGGCAGCCGATTACGCATGATGTTGCGAATGTTGCGTTCCTGTTTCTTGTCGGGGAACAGGGATTCAGGAATACGGGCCGGGTCCTGCACCAGCATATTGATTAAATCCGTTCTGGTAACAACGGCTTCAACCCGGTCATTCTCCACCACCGGAACCATCCGCTGCTTTTGACCGAGGATAATTTCCATGACCCGGTGCATACCGGAATCGGTCTTGATAGTGGAGAAAGGCTGCTGCATGTAAATTTCCACTTCTACATGACCCAAATCATGGGAAAGGGCTTTATCTGCGGTCTTTTGTTCCAGCAGCCCCACAACACGCATATTCTCCATATTATCCACCACAGGTACGCCTTTGAGGCTGTACTGAGTCATTCGCTCGACCGACTTGGCAATGGTCATATTGCGGGGAATGGCAACCGGGGGTTTGGACATAATGGACTCCACATTGAGACGCGGAGTTACTTTAGAATAGAGCAGGGCAAAAAGTTCGTCACGCACTTCTGCCAGGGTGCGGTCTTTTATTGTTGCAGAGGCCGCATAAACATGTCCGCCTCCACCGAAATTGGTGCAAATAGCACCAACGTCGATATCCGGGGTTCGTGAGCGGGCCACAAGATGGATACGGTCATTCATGCGGCCCAGCGCGAAAAGAACCTTGATATTTTCAATGTCCATGAATTTGTGGACTAGCACAGAGAAATCACCAACATATTCAGGGGTGCTGACCTCTGAGATAACCACATCAAGGTCATTAATTGTATGGGTGGTAGCTCCTTCAAGCAACCTACCTAGCAAAGTTATTTGCTGGGCGGAAAGATCACGGTTGAGCAGGTCGGTAATAACATCCAGTTCCATACCGTTCTTTAAAAGCCATTTTCCGGCCTCGAAATCATGTTCAGTGGTGGAATTGAACGTAAATGAACCTGTATCCTCATAAAGCCCAAGGCCCATGATGGTAGCTTCTTCCTGATTTATTTCAAGGCCGCGCTCCCGAATTTCGTGGGACAGAATAGCAACACTTGAACCCCAGGGCTTTTTAATAATCAGTTCGGGATCGAGATCACATTCTGATTTCATATGATGGTCATAGATGTGAATTCTCAAGCCCGGATTATTAAGGATCGAATCAATATGGATGATTCGTTTGCGGCGGGAAGTATCCACAATAACCAGCAGCTTGACCGCGCTCTTATCAATTTCTTTCAAGTGCTTGAAATTAAAGAAGTACGTTGCGCTTTCCATATAAAAATTACGCAAGTTCTTTTCCTGACTTCCGGGAAAAATAAGAGTGGCTCCGGGATATAGTTTCCCGGCAGCAACAATAGCGGCTAAACAATCAAAATCCGCATTTACATGCCCGGTAATTATTGTTTCCGCCTTAATCAGCTCTACATTTTTTGACATTCTTAAAATCTCACATTACAGAACGGGGGTGAAAGCGTTTATGAAGCTGGACCAATCTTCCGGCTTGAATATGTGTGTATATTTCGGTAGCATTAATGTCTGAATGACCAAGAAGCAACTGGACTGTACGCAGATCCGCACCGCCATCCAGCAAGTGGGTGGCAAAAGAATGCCTGAAAGTGTGCGGAGAGATTGAACGTTTTATACCTGCTTCCAGTGCGAACTTCTTGATCAGTTTCCAGACTCCCTGCCTGGTCAGTCCTTTTCCGGATCTGTTTAAGAATATGTTCTTAACCTTGGGATTAAAAGCAGGACGCCAATCCTTAATGTATTGATTTAAGAAATTTTGCGCCACATAATGAATCGGTACCAGCCGTTCCTTGGAACCTTTGCCGAAAATGATGAGAACTCCGGTTTGCGGATCAAAATCTTCAATATTAAGATTGATCAGTTCGGAGACCCTCATTCCGGCTGCATAAAGCAGCTCAAGCATTGCACGATCGCGAAACCCCAGTTTTTCGGTCAGCTTGGGCAGGGCAAGTATGCGGCCTATTTCCTCCGGTGAAAGGAACTCAGGAATTTTTCTGGGGAGTTTCGGGTTTTCCAGCAGTGTTGCCGGGTCTTCTTTAATGAAGCCCCGCGACGTGCAGAACGCGAAAAATCCCCGCAAAGACGAAAGATGCCTCGCCAGCGAGGTTGATTTCAATGCTTTCGACCTTAGATATGTAAGGTAGAGCAGCAGGGTCTGACTTGTGGCGTCTTCAATTTTCGCGGACCTTTCTTCCAGAAAATTCTGAAAAGACTCCAGATCACTCAGATACCCGTTCAGGCTGTTTTCAGAGAGACCCCGCTCAATGAGCAGGTACTCCAGATAACGGTCGATCCATTGGTGTTTACAGGATGTGTTGTTCTCATTCTCGGTCATATCCCATATTCATTACACGTATGGTCGCGACTGCTCAAGTTGATTGACAGAGCAAACAAGCACATTTAAAGAGTTTTGATAATAATTTAACCAAAAAAAAGACAGGAGCATATCGTAATGCCAGAATTTAAACTTGCCGACAGGCTCGCAACACTCCCCCCGTACCTCTTTGCTGAAATCGACAGACTCAAAGCTGAAGTTGCAGCTCAAGGAGTAGATATCATCAGCCTCGGCATCGGCGATCCTGATCTTCCGACTCCCGATTTTATTATTGAAGCACTGCATAAAGCAGCCCAGAATCCGGTCAACCACCAGTATCCTTCCTATGTAGGTCTTATGACTTTCCGTCAGGCTGTTGCCGATTGGTACAAAGAAAGATTTAACGTGGAACTGGATGCTGCAAGCGAAGTTGTTTCCCTGATCGGTTCCAAAGAAGGTATTGCGCACTTTCCGCTGGCGTTTGTTAACCCCGGCGATCTCGTACTGGTTGCTTCCCCCAACTATCCGGTTTACCCGGTAGCTTCCGGTTTTGCCGGCGGCGTGGTTGAAATGATTCCCCTTCTCGAAGAAAATGACTACCTGCCTGAGCTCGACGCTATCGATGATGCAAAATGGGATAAGTGCAAAATCATTTTCGTAAACTACCCCAACAACCCGACATCCGCCACCGCGACTCCTGAGTTTTACGAAAAGCTGGTTGCTAAAGCCAAAAAGCATAACGTAATCATCGCCGCTGACGCCGCTTACACTGAAGTCTACTACGATGAAAACAACAAGCCCATTTCCATTCTGGAAACTCCCGGTGCAAAAGATGTGGCCATCGAATTCCATTCCCTGTCCAAGACCTACAATATGACCGGCTGGCGTTGTGGTATGGCAGTGGGTAATGCCTCACTTGTCGCAGGTCTCGGAAAAATTAAAGAAAATGTCGACTCCGGCATCTTTCAGGCTGTACAGGAAGCCGGAATTGTTGCACTAAAAGAAGGCGAACCTTATGTTAAGGAATTCCGCAAGATCTACAAAGAGCGTCGTGACTGCGTTATCGAAGCTCTGGAAAAGATCAATATTTCCTGCAAGGTGCCTGATGCATCCATCTTCGTATGGGCTAAAACTCCCGAAGGCTACACTTCTTCCGAGTTCGTATCCAAGCTCCTGAAGGAAACCGGTGTTGTTGTCACTCCCGGTAACGGCTTCGGCGAATCCGGTGAAGGGTACTTCAGAATTTCGCTGACTGTTGATACCGAAAGGCTCAAGGAGGCAGTATCACGGATATCCCAATTATAAAGGTCTATGTCAGTCTTGGCTCAAATATCGGAGACACAGAAGATAATTTGAATCAGGCTGTAGCTAGGCTGGAAAAATATGAAGGTATTGAACCTGAAAAATGGTCTGAAACTTACGAGACCGAACCTCAGGGATTGAAAGATCAGCCATGGTTTACGAATCAGGTGGTCCGTTTTGACGTTGATCCCGAACTTTGGTCCGCAGAAGGCTTCCTCTCCACGCTTCAGGCAGTGGAAGGGCAGATGGACCGGGTTCGAGACGTTAAAAACGGCCCACGGACCATTGATCTGGACATAATTCTTTTTGGAGACCGGGTCATCGATAGCGGGAATTATCTCACTGTTCCGCATCCGCGGGCACTGGATAGAGCTTTTGTGCTTCTTCCGCTGACTGACATTGAACCGGAGCTGATGTTCCCGGATGGGACAACCATTGCTGACGCTCTCAAAAAGATCGATTACCGCACTGAAGGTAAGAAGATTTATCAGGATTAATTCTTGGGCCGCATCTATTCTATAGGTGCGGCCTTTTTCATTGAGGTGCTAAAAAGTTATGATGAAATTTGTTATTATTGCCGTGGCTGCCTTCATTATGTGGAAGCTTTTCAGCGGCGACCAGAAAAAAAAGCAAGATCAAGCCGGCAAGGTCCACGATAAAAAGGTCAAGACCGGCGAGATGGTCAAGGACCCGATTTGCGGAGCCTATGTTCCCAAGAATGGTGACATCCGGGTAAAGAACGGTGAAAAAGTTGAATGCTTCTGTTCTTACGAATGCCGTGACAAATACATCAAACGGCTTGAGGCTGAAAGTAACGAATAAGTTATCCTAAATATTTCTATAAACCCTTTTGACCATGTTAAGAGGGTTCTTTTTTTGTGCCCGAGAAAGGGCAGGGGAGAAGTATGAAAATCTACCTCAAAACCTGTTCACTCTATGAAGTAAAAAAAACTGTTGAATATGGTTTAATTGACGGTATCTGCCTGTTGACGGAAGAGGGTGAAGAAAAATGCGTTGCTGCGGACAATAATTCTGAGTCTATAGTTTCCGTTATGCAAGGTCCGGTTTTTGTTTCCGCTAAAGGCAATAATTCCGACGAACTGCTTGACGATGTCCGCCAATTACTGCGGTTAAGTCCGAACACAGTGATAAAAGTTCAAGCCACACTTGAAGGTTTTAAAGTCTGCAAAATACTTGCAGGCAAAGATGTTTCAGTGAACGTGTGTGGGCTGGATAGTATAACGAAGGCCATCATGGCCGCTAAGTCCGGAGCTGAATTCGTAAGTTTTAACCTGAGTGCGGTGCAGCAAAAATCCAGTAATAATTTTAAGGTTCTGGCCGACACAGTTAAGTTGTTTCATGAGCAAAAGTTGCAGACAAATGTGCTGGCAGATCTGTCTGATGAATCAATCGATATTGATCAAATCGTTGCGACCGGAATAGATGGCCTAGAAATTTCATTCAAAGGATTGATGGATTTTATGGGTAACGACAGTTAGCGCTAGGTTAGCAATAACTAAAAAATACCCTGTAAGCCTTGTTTGACTAAGAGTTGAACAAGGCTTTTCTTATGCATCAAAACAAGAACCTCAAATTTCCTTTCTAAGCAATTTACAAACAAAATCCAACACAGAGTATCAGAGGTTTAAGCTTAAAGGCTAAAAATTGAATCTGGTTTTGACTGAACTGATAGAGCTAAAGACATCCTGAAGAAGGTCGAGAGTTACAAATCCCATAAATTAGCGCGACTCAGTCGATAAATGGACAGAAAAACGTAAACATGACACGCAAAATTATAACTTGTTAATATATTTAACTTTATATCTATGTCTCATAATGTAAATTATGTAAACTTTGAAAGAGAAGCCCAACTGATTTAATCAAAATTTGAAGGTGTCTGTATTTTAATCGATAAGTTCCACTAGTCTTAAAAGTTAAAATTTAACTAGTTACAACTTGTCGATGATTAATGTCCGAGATTTTTGTTGTTTATTTTCGTGCTAACCTGCTTCAAGCGAAATAATTGATCATTGAAGTCGATTAAATTTGCCTCTTGAGACGCTTTTCTTTAGGTTCATCCGGTTAAAGAGTACTTTGCCTCATGAATGCCCATGATTCTGAGTTTGAAAAACTCTTGATCACGGTAGCCGTAGGCTTGGCGTTTCATGGTCTTGATCTTGTTGTTGGTGCCTTCCATCGGGCCTGACGAAATGGGATG